>CALBPH010000510.1 GCA_937899365.1 uncultured Leptolyngbya sp. | reverse complement strand
GCTCATGGAGAAAAAAACAGCGATAAGATGCGCCTTTACTTTAACCTTTACGCCCCGCAGCAAACCGTTTCACCACCTACGGGTAGGCTCAGACCGTCTTGGCTAATCGGTCAAAACCCCCATCAAAAAGCTCGCCAGGTCATCGGTGGAAATTTGCTGGATCGGTTTGTGGTCAACGATGTCAAATTTAGCCCCTTTCTCCCGCAGATTATTATCGAGGGTGACGAGAAATCCTTTAGTAATGTAGTCATCCCCCACCTGGATCCAGCCAATGCCTAGCTCGTCGTGATGATCTAGCTTTTGGGAGGCGGCTACGATTTGCTTTGCGATCGCAAGTCGATCCGTGGGCTCACTATCAAGCAAAATCAAAATAATCTCACCATTGGCCGGCAGCTGCCCTGCAACCTTCTCAGCAAAATATTGATCCAAAACCGTTTGCAGCACCGGTGCCAGGGCAAGGTTTTCTGGCATTGGAGCGGTGGCCATCAAAGACTGCAAATTAGCCCCGTTGACATTTTGATGGGCCAGGAACGTTTCGGCATCCCGTCGATAAACCGTGAGGCCATCGGGGGCCAGAGCGTGACACTGCTCAGCAATCTGTAAAATTTGAGCCTGGGCCTGCTGCCACCGATGCTCAAACCCAGGGGTCATCCCCAAGCGCTGCAGCCGAGTAGGGGCATAGACCAGCGTATAGTTACGGTTGTGTAGCTGGGCAGGCAGTGTAGCTGGCATGTCTGCCATCATAGAGTTTCCTCAATCGCAACGATTTTCTGGATTAGGGTGCCCCCAATGGAGATCCTTTATATCAAAACCGCCTCATTCAAAACCACCTCACTGCAGCCAGTTCTCTACCGTCAGGGCCCAGCGCTCGTGATCGCGCCATTGCCCATTAATCTTCAAATACTGTCGCGAGAAGCCTTCATTGGCAAAGCCCAAACGCTTCACCAAATTAATCGATGCGGTGTTAGATGGTTGAATATTTGCTTCAATGCGATGCAGCTTGAGACTATTAAAGGCATGGTTTAACACCAGGGCCACCCCCTCCGTCATCAGCCCCTGCCCCCCATAGTCAACACTCCCGTAATACCCCAGATAGGCATTTTGAAAACTGCCATAGAAAATCTGACTGAGGTTGGCCACCCCCACCAGCCGATGGTCAACGGCATGCCATATCAGCAGCCCCTCAAATGGCTCAGTTTGACAGCGATGGATATAGCGCTTGCAGCCCTGCTCATCTTGGGCCGGCGAAGCCCAGGGATAGTGAACGTCAGCGCTGCGCTGATGGAGCGTTAGCAGCGCCGACCAATCGGCATCCACGGGCGGCCGAATATAGACACGCGGCACCATATTCATCACCTCACTTTGTAATCAACCTACCATTCACCAACCGCTCAAACCGGAATCAGCCGAGGGAAACAGTCTTACCAACATTGCGAACCATTAAGAAAAATAGGCAAATATCAAAGAATAAGAACAACACCTTAACAGTTTGGCCAAACGTCCAATAGATTTGTGAGTAACGTGATTCAATCTATTGCTGATGGCATCTGATGAGGGAATACGTACACTCACTTTTTGGGACGAGGTCGTTGATACTCATCCACTGACGGCATCGGGACAAACCCTGTTACCGAAAGTATTGACCCAGCTGGTGGCTCGCCCCGAATCAAGCTGCATTTTAGTCTTGCATCGCAGCAACATCGTAGGAATTGTCACTCGCCAAGATTTGGTCAACGTGATTGCCCAGCGAAGCCGATGGACAAAACTGCGCTTGGCCACCATCATGACCCACCCCGTCATTACGGTGCTCAAATCTGAGCTATCAACGGTGGCGGCTCTCATACAACGGTTTGAGCACCACCAAATTAGCCATCTGCCAGTAATAAATGAGAATAAAGGCTTGGTGGGGGTGATTGTTCAAAAGGAACTGTTACTCAAAGCAAATGCCCAGAGTGCTGAGACTATCATTGAACAGCAACATCAGCGTTCACAACTGTTTGCAGAAATCACCCTCAAAATTCGTCAGTCATTACAGCTCAAAGAAATCTTACAAACCACCGTTGAAGAAGTTCAGAACCTGCTTCAGGCCGACCGGGTGCTGATCTATCAGGTTCTGGCCGACGGTACGGGGAAAACCATTAGCGAAGCGGTACAACCCCCGTATCCCTCCATCCTGGGCATTCCCTTTCCAGAAGAAGTCTTTCCAGAAGATTATCAGCATCTCTATGCCCAGGGTCGCATCCTAGCAATTGCCGATGTTCATGCCCCCGAATCTGGTTTAGCCGATTGCCTGGTGGAGTTTATTAAACAATGGGGCATCCAATCCAAATTAATTGTCCCCATTGTGCACCCTCTACCGCCGGAACGGCTGCTAGACGATACGACAAACCATCTTTGGGGACTGCTTATTGCTCACCACTGTCGCAGTCCACGCCAGTGGACCGACTTTGAATTAGAGCTGATGCAGCAACTGGCCGATCAAATTAGCTTTGCCCTATCCCAGGGCCAGATGTTGGAATATCTAGAAGAACGGGTAAACCTGCGTACGGTAGAACTAACCCAGGCAAATACCGCCTTGCAACAGGAGATTCAGGACCGTAAACAGGTGGAAGTGGCGCTGCGAAAAAGTGAAGAGCAGATTCGCCTCATTACCAACAATTTGCCCGTACTCATTGCCTATGTCGATGCCCAACAACGTTATCGCTTTAACAACCAGGCCTATAACTATTGGTTAGGGCAAAAACCCGCCAAGCTTTATGGCACATCCATTAAAACCGTTGCGGGGGCTGAGCACTATGCGCGCATACAGCCCCACGTGAGAGCAGCACTGTCCGGTGAGCAGGTGACCTATGAGGGTGACCTCATGTTTAAAGATGGGCGATATCATGCGGTCAGTGTCAGCTATATTCCCCATTTAGAAATGGTGGAACCGGGACAGACAACCATTAGCGGTTTTTTCGCCCTCACTACGGATATTAGTGAGCGTAAAGCCATAGAACGGATGAAAGACGAATTTATCGCCGTTGTTAGCCATGAACTGAGAACCCCACTAACGTCACTCCATGGCTCCTTAAAATTGATTGCAACCGGTCGTTTAGGGCACCTATCGGACGAAGGGCAACAAATGCTCACGGTGGCCGATGAAAGTACAGATCGGCTGGTGCGCCTGGTTAATAATGTGCTCGATCTTCAGCGTATAGAATCTGGAGAAGTCACCATGGAAGCCTGTACCTGTGATACCGCCGACCTGGTAGAGCAGGCGGTGGACGCCATGCAAACCATCGCCCAAGAGCAAGACATTGAGATTCAAACCCAGCTAAAATCTTTAGCCATTTGGGCCGATCCGGACTACATCGTTCAGACCCTGACCAACCTAATCAGCAATGCCATTAAGTTCTCGGCCCCTGGCACAGCGATTACCGTTACCAGTCAATCCTGCTTTGATCACCAGCCGTTGCCCCAGGCTATCAATACATTTTCCCAATCTGAACCGGAGCTAGCCCTTTTTTGTGTCAGGGATAATGGGCAAGGGATTCCCCACGATAGTCTCAAAAATATCTTTGAACGTTTTCAGCAGGTTGATTCGTCTGATTCTCGGAAGAAGGGGGGAACAGGTTTAGGGTTAACGATTTGTCGCAAGATTATTGAACAACATGGCGGTACAATTTGGGTGGAGAGTGAGGTCGGCGTTGGCAGTTGTTTTTATTTTACTGTCCCCCTTTCTAGTAAAAAGATATTACAAACATCATGAAAACCAAACGGATACTGGTGATTGATGATGAAGAATCCATTCAAAAGGTAGTCAGTCTCAGTTTGAAGATGGAAGCTAACTGGGAGATTATCTGCGCCTCGTCCGGGAAAGAAGGGTTGCGAGCAGCTGAAGCGCAGCAGCCAGATGCTGTTTTATTAGATGTGATGATGCCCGAAATGGACGGCATTGCTACCTTTGAACGATTAAATAACAATCGTCAGACTCAGGCGATTCCGGTGATTTTATTGACAGCTAAAACCGGAACAGCCGAAAAACGTCTGTTTCAGAAAATTGGGGTAACTGGGGTGATTACCAAACCCTTTAACCCTCTGGCGTTGGCCAGTCAAATGGCTAAGCTACTGGGATGGCAACTCTAGGGTAACCCATGAAAGTTTTATTAGTTGATGATGATGATGCCCTAGTTGAGGTGCTAACTCAGCAGCTCACGGTGCAAAATTACATTGTTGATCGAGTCGCTGATGGTGAAATGGGATGGTCCTATGCCTCCACCTTTGACTATGACTTAATTGTGCTGGATTGGATGCTGCCCCAGTTAGATGGCTTACAGCTCTGTCAGCGTTTGCGGGAGGAGGGTTATGGCGTCCCCATCTTGTTGTTAACGGCCAAAGATCAGCAGACGGAAAAGATCCGAGGGTTAGAAGCTGGAGCCGATGATTATCTCGTCAAACCGTTTGATATTGCAGAGCTGCTGGTGCGCATACGGGTGCTGATGCGTCGTGCCTCTAACGATACTCAATCGGTCTTGGCCTGGGGTAATCTGTGTCTTGATCCGGCCAGTTGCGTCGTAACTTACCAGGGACGTCCCGTGACGCTAACGGCCAAAGAGTATGCCCTGCTTGAACTATTCCTACGCCACAGCCATCAGGTGTTTAGCACCCAGACACTGCTCGATCAGATTTGGTCTTCCGATGATTTTCCCAGTGAGGCGACGGTGCGATCGCACATTCGAGGATTACGCCAAAAACTCAAGACAGCCGGCATCGCCGACGATGTCATCGAAACCGTGCGCGGGTTAGGCTATCGTCTCAAAACCCCAAATTTAGCCATCGCCCGTGGGTCAAAATCCCCCCAGCTCTCTCCCCCTGACCATCGGGCAAACTATTTAGCCGGGCTAACCCAGGCCTGGCAGGCCCACAAAGGCGAAAGTGTAGATCTATGTAATAAACTGGTACATCTATCACAAACCCTCAAAGAACGCAGCATGAGCGCCCAGCAGCGTATGCAGGCCAAACAGATGGCCCACAGCCTGGCGGGGACCCTGGGCACGTTTGGCCTGGTCAAGGGATATCGTCTCGCCCTACAAATCCAGCAGTTCTTACAGTTAGATCAGGCCGCAACCACGGTGCAAACGTCCCAATTTCAAACATTGGTCACCACCTTGGGCCATGCGCTCGATGAACCACCGCAGCTAACATCCTGGCCAGAAGAGACATCGTCCCATTCCCCTCAAATCCTCATTGTTGATATCAACGAAGCTCCGTATATCCAGCAGCTGATGGCCTTGGCCATAGCCC
>CALBPH010000509.1 GCA_937899365.1 uncultured Leptolyngbya sp. | reverse complement strand
GATTGAGTTGCCTTGCCGTGTCTCCAATTTTGAGTCAGCTTGGCTTTTCTGACACAAATGCGTGAAAACTATTTTCCAGTCCAGTCTCCCCATCAATGCAGTTGGCGGCCAGACAATGCTTCCTGACTCATCGAATGCTTTTTAATAGATGGATTCCGCCACCGCCACGCCGACCAAATGATGAAGGAGAGCGCTGCACTCTCCATAACCAGATGGAAGACATCGTCTAGATCGGTAGTACCAAAGGAAGCGATCAGAACGCCGTAAAGCGCGGCAACAATGATGTTGGCCCAGCGATTAGCACCATAGGGCAACAACCTGGAAAATAGAACCATTGCAATTGGCACTTCAATCATCACCCCGCCCAATAGCAGCATATGTTCTGTAATTGGGTTGCCATTGGAGGTGCCGGTCATAATCTCTTCAATGAATCCCGGCTCCACAAATTCATGAATATCTCGAAAGATAATGTTGAAGAGAAAAAATACCCATAGCGCAGACAGCTTAGCTTTCATGGATATTGTCAACATCTGTTTCTGCACATTCATGCTCTGTATAGTCATTGTTCATTCTCCTTGTATTTGAGTTTTCTGTCTGGGCGGCCACAACTTGAGCGGGCATAACCGAAATCAGCGGTAGCCCCAAATCGCGGACCTTGATTAGTACGCCATAGAGGTCGGCTTGGTCAACCACCGGGCCAGACAACAATGTTTCACCGTTATCTTTGAGTGCGATCGCGAATCCCTCAAACCAGTAACTCCAGTGGGACGCAAGATGCCCCCTGACACGAATTTCGTACTGGAGATGACTGTCAGCGGAACGGCAGAGTTGGCTCATAGGAGTTGCGATTGCGTAGCCCCTCTAAAGGTTGCTTGCGTTAACAACTTAAAAGTACAAATAAAGGTGGGGAGTCGTAGTCCTCAGATGTGGGGATTGAGCTGGGGATTAATCGTAGGGATTTGATGTGAGGACGAGTCTTTAAATCAGCTCTAGCTCTGCGGCTCGTTTCACCGCAGCCCGACGATTGGTGACGTTGAGTTTGCTGTAAATACGCTTAGTGTGGGTGCGTACTGTACTCAAGGCTACGACAAGTTCACGGGCGATTTCTGGGCCAGACAGCTCAGTATTTAGCAATCGAAGCACATCCAGCTCCCTTTGGCTGAGGGGTTCGATCAGCTGTTGGGGAGTTGAGGAGAGTGGGAGAGAAGAGGACGCTTTTGGCTGTTGCCCCCAGGTCTCTAATGCAGCCAGTAGTCGAGTCGTGTAGACAGGAGTAATGCCGCGAGTCATCGCCGCTTGCAGCAGTCGCGCCATCGGAGTCCCGCATTCTGCAAAGATCCGAACATAGCCCTCGGGTTTGGCCAGGGTCAAGGCCCGTTCTAAAGGTGTAATTGCAGCTGGTAAATCCCCTTGAGCCTCATGTGCTAGTGCCAGAACTACCAAAATTTTAATCACGCTGCCCACCCGTTCTTTGGCTTCTGCGGCAGCTAGTAATCGAGTCAAGAGACCAATAACCCGATGGATTCTCTCTTCTGAATCACTTCTATGCTGAGCAATCAGGACTCTAGCCAGGGTCAGGTGTTCATATTCACGTAAATAGGCTGGCTCATCGTCTACCGACAACTCGCACCCTTGCATCCAGCCCAGCGCTTCGGTCAATCTCCCCTGCTGCACCCACCATCGCACCTTTAGCGCTTCAACCGGGCGCACATTTGGAATTGGCGATCGACGACGGTACAGCTGTGCCGCCTCTTGTAGTTGGTCAAGGGCAGCGTCTAAGTCTCCTTGAGCCGCTGTTAATTGAGCTTTTACTAACCACCAAAGATAATCAATTCCCGATACTGCCCCCTGCTCTAGTAGTACCTCACCTTTTTGAAGCAGCTGACTGGCAGTCGCTAAGTCTCCCTGTTCGTAGCGAATTTCACTCAACCCCAAATACACATCTGCTAGCCCCCGCATAACCGACCCAGGCTGTTTCTCAGCTAATTGTTCTGCCATTTGTAGAGTCTGCTCGCAGGTTTTAACCGTTGTCTGTAGCTGCCCCTGAGCCAACCCCATATTCGCGAGACCTAACGTAGCACTCACTGCGATCTCGATACTGCCCAACTTTTGAAAAACCGCCAACGCCTCGGAAAAGGATTGGTATGCCGCTGCGACATCGCCGCTAGTCCAGTAGGCTAACCCGAGAAATGCTGCGGTCACGCCTCGCTCGTTCTTATCGCCAGGAGGTAACAGTGTCAGAGCTTGCTCGGCGTAGGCGATCGCACCGGTGAAATCGCCTAGCGACTGAGCGCAAAAGGCACGGGCGTTGGCGATGGAAGCCGATAAAGAACGATATTGCTCTGTTTCTAGGTTCGTCATCAGCCCCTCGACCTTGGCTAACGCTTGTTCGGCATTGTGCAAATGGAATTCAACCCCATCGGGTTGACCCGTGTTCAATAGCGATAATCCATAGACCACACTCAGTACGGGCCGAGCCCGAATCAGCGGGTCAGGGACTACCTTCAGCCAGCCCAGCACCGTGGCCTCTTGCTGACGATTGCGCATGGCAGGCCATACCTGTTCAATTAGATCTGCCGCTCGTTCAAATGCTTGAGCTGCCAGGGCATGACGAATCGCATCAGAGAACAGTCCATTCTGTTCGTACCATTCACTGGCCTGTCTATGCAGGCTGGGTAGCTGTTCCGGATACTCTTTTAGGGCATGAGCCTGAAGCACATCGGCAAACAAGTGATGGTAACGGTACCACTGGCGCTTGTTGTCTAGTGGAATGATAAACAGATTATCCCGTTCCAGCGTTTCCAGCATGTCCTGGCCATCGTTTTGACCAATAGCATCACGACAGACAGCCTCGCAAAGAGAACCGGTCAAGCGATC
>CALBPH010000508.1 GCA_937899365.1 uncultured Leptolyngbya sp. | reverse complement strand
GATGCCCTGATTCTAGGCATCGAACATTCCCAAGTGGTCAACCAGTTAGTGATTACCAACTCAGTCTGCTACGACCGGTTTGATGATGACATGCTTGACTTTGGCCATCCGCTGCGATGGAAACCTCGGCCAGTTGACGACCTGGTTGCGGCCCTAGAAGAGAGTTTAGCCATGGGACTTGCCCGACCTGAGCGCCTAACGGCTGACTTTCGCGCCGGGATGATTGCCCCCTGGGCCAGCGAAGACGGAAAACTTAGCCTGCTACGCAATGCCTCGGCCCTCAATGCCAATCAGACCATGGCCCTGGTAGATCGCCACGGAACCATCACCGCACCCACCATGATTCTCTGGGGAATGGACGACCCCTGGCAAAAGGCCGAGGACGGAAAGCAATTAGCAACAGAAATTCCGGGGGCCATCTTTAAACCCATCCAAAACGCATCCCACTGGATACAGCAGGATGCTCCCGAAGAATTCACGGACGCATTGCTAAAATTTTTATGGTGAGACAAGTCGCTAACAGCCTTGATCCACGCTCCAAAGATTTTCTGGTTCAAAAAAGAAACAAAACTTTATGATGGGCGGTCAACATAGGTCAAGATTTTGTTGCTAGAGTAGTCATCACTACTTTAAACAACATAAGTATTGTTTAAAGTAAGGCATCTGGTTCTGATGTCAGAACAGAAGAGACACATAAAACCGTACCCATACGGTGTGAGGAGTTTTATTCACAGAAAAAATACTCTCCTATAAAGGTCGCTAACTCTGTATCTCTCTAGGCAAGGTGATTATGCTCCATGGTTTTCTCAGCTTGCTAGGGAGTCTAGGTTGGCAGCCCCTACCCAACTATGAAATCGATTCAAGAAAACCAATTTACCCCCACTGTTTCTAAATCGCCCTGTCAGGCGCAACAACCCGCTTCTCCCATTGACCAAATTCAATGCTGCTACATTAACAGCACCCCCCGATTTCAGATTGTTCGAGTGGTGAATATTGCCAATATCTTTCTCGAACGAGCCGTAATGCCCTATACAAAGCTTGTCTTTGAGGCTGCCCACAATGATCATTTAGAGATTCACACCGGTACCCCAGTTAGCTCAATTTTATCTGACAAGATTCCATGTCAGCATTTGGCATATCAGGGGGAATCACACCGATGATATCGCCGAATAACGCACTATTTCGCTTTTTACGAGATGGGCTATCTATTCCTGAAACGTCGATTGAGTCAGCGTTAGAGCATAGTGAGCAAGATTTAAGTCTGTTTCCGATTATCTTGTGGCAATACAAGCTAATTACCCTAGAACAGCTCGATCAAATCTTTGATTGGTTGGCGACGACCTATGCCAACAAAGATGCTGATGCTCTATTGTCTCAGCAGCTCATTCCCAAATTCCCTGAATAGTTTTCCTTCAACACCATGAAATACGTTTTTGATAAGATCCTAAATTTATTAACCAAAGACTGGTGGATTGAGATATCGACGGACACTCCCCACTGTGTCTACTACTTTGGTCCCTTTACAAAAAAAGATGATGCCACCAAAGCAGAGACAGGCTACGTTGAAGATTTGACCCAGGAGGGGGCAGCGGTGCTCAAACTGTCAGTGATAAAACGTCCCACCCCGGCACAGCTGACGGTTGATTATTCCCATGGGGGATAATGCCCTCTATTCGATAAACAGACTCACCGTTGGGAACAGGCTTAATATCTCCAACGGTGAGCAAGAGTTTAACCGTTGCAAAGGCTTATTTTCGTTCCAGTTCGCATATAAATTGGCTCGAAAACAGCGTTTGTCAATTTCCATCTCCAACGC
>CALBPH010000507.1 GCA_937899365.1 uncultured Leptolyngbya sp. | reverse complement strand
GCGAGCTGTTACCATGTAGTCCCAATCACTGCGAGAGGCATCATCAAAGAAAACTCGGTCGGACACCTCTATCCTGTGAATGTCTTCTTCGCTGTCTTCGATGGCGGTGCCAAAGCCGCTAATTAAAGACGTGAGCGGAGCGGTGGCCGCCCCCACCAACAGGGTTTGCATGGGATGAAATCGGGTATGGGCGGGCTCCCCGGACCCCGATACCGACAGGGACTGTTCCAGGGCATAGGTGTGATGTTGTTCCGGTGGGCGAGAGGCCACCATCTCCTGGAGCGGATCCATCAGTCCCTGGCGCAGGGTTTCCAGCATCGCCCCCGGATCCGCCAGCTCCCAAACCGGGGCAGAGGTGCCCGCTTCCATTTCCGCTTCCCACCCATAGAAGGGGGCTCCCCGACGAAATCGGTCAAGGGCGGCCTCTTCTGGAGACTTTAAATCTGTTACGAACCCCTGGGGCTGATCCAGATTAAACAGGCCAGACCAGGCGTCGTTGGTGGGTAGTCCGACGATTTCTAACAGTTGCCAGGAGGGATCGGTGGCGGCATTCTCCTGGCCACTCCCTGAAATCGAGTCTAGCTCAGCATTTTGAGTGATGACTAAACATTGGATGCTGGGACCGCGAAAGGTAACTCGGCGAAAGCCTGTTCCCACCCCTTGCCAATCCACCAGGGCAGAGGCCATGGGGGCTCCCGCAAAGGCATAGATGGCGGCATTGGACCCGGTAACCCGAAAGTTCGCCCGGACAAAGACCTTGGGGTCATTCCAGGTAATCACATGGAAGGGAAAAGGGGTGTTGTTCAGCACCTGCGGCGTGAAGACGTCCTCTACACCCTGCATGGGAAATGCGGGTCGCCGCCACACCCTAAAGGGCTCGGTGGGGTAGCCCATGGTGGGGTCCAACAGCCATCGCAGCTGCAACAGTCGTGCTCTTTTCTTTAGACCGCGCTGGGCGGCTATTTGCTGGGCACGGGGAGATTCTATATAGCGACGTCGCACCACCTGCCAGTCCACCAGACCGGCCATGAGAAAAAAGCGGTCGGGGTCAATGATGCGAGATTGAGAGTCTGAACGGGTCATTGATATTTCCTCCTACTCTTCCCACGGGGCACGGGTGGCCGTGATGTCAACAACGATGGTGCGTTGTTCGGGTTGTTGTAAGTACGCCTCTGGAAATTCGTGGGCGACTAAGTCCAGCTGAATGCGCTGGTTGCGACTGTTGGGCTGGAGTACCACCAGGGCCCGCTGACTGCCCGGTGCTTTGATCACGGTTGCGATCGCACCGTCCCCACCCGGCGTCGGCACTAGAGACAGCCAGGGTTTTGGCTGCAGGATCCAGCGTTCGGTGGGAATATCGCTACTGTCGTCAATGATCTTGGCGGGGTAGGGTCGCGATCGCCACATGGGCTCATCCGCATCCACCAGGATGGCCGCTGGCTGGGGTAGCCCCCCATCCTGTTCCCAGAACACGACGATGTTTGCCTGATCCGGTGCGGGCATGGCTTCGAGACCATTGGCCCGCAGTTGTTCATCCAACTCAGCCCCC
Organism: uncultured Leptolyngbya sp.; assembly: GCA_937899365.1. Lineage (GTDB taxonomy): Bacteria > Cyanobacteriota > Cyanobacteriia > Phormidesmidales > Phormidesmidaceae > Leptothoe. Next base: position 4,503 of record CALBPH010000507.1, on the reverse strand, counting down.
TGGGGATCTCGACCCCCAAAGAAAGTTCGAATGGCCGTCATACTGCCCACGGAAACGCTGCGGTGGCCCACCCGCACCGACTTGAGGGCAGAGGCAAACTCAGAAAACGTACCATAGGCCCCGGTGGAAAAGTGACGACGATACACCGATGGACCCGTGGCATCATCCTCAGCCCCCACATCCACCATCTCCACATCCAAAATGTAGTCCGTGTATGGATCGAGGGGGATAGGCACCGTCACCGTACTCTGTCGGGTGCGGGTCTCATCCACAGGAATGCAGGTACCCTCCAGCACCTCTTCTAACGTCTCTTCCCACGGTGATAAGATCTCTGCACCCGCCGGTTCCAGGGTAAAGCCATTAATGGGGAAGGGATGGGGCACCAGCGGTTGTGCCTCGGGATGGTGGGCAGACGCCGCCTGCAGACGAATCCGTAGTTCTTTCCCATAGGCCCCATACAGCCGATCCACATCGTGGGTATTAAACACCAGCCGGAGTGGGTCGGCCCCAAACACCCCCTGCTCTCCATCGGCGGGTAGCGTCATCAGCATCCAGGCATCCAGCCGCGCCGGGGCATCCCCATCGGTTCTAAACCAGAACACCTGGGTGTCGTTGTTGGTCACCCCGTCGCTCTTGCGTTCCCCAGTCCAGGTGGCCGTGACCCGATAGAGAGAATCAGGGTACAGCAGTGCATTTTCAGTACTCGCAGGATTCAGAATCGATGTGATCGCCTGCCGTTCCTGTTCAATTTGGGTGTCATCCCATTCCTGGCGAGCAATTTCGCCATGGCGCAGGCTTTCGACAGCGGCCAGGTAGTAGTCCGGATAGAAGGTGCGTTGTTCAGGGTTGTTGGGATTGTTGGATTGATCTGGCAGGACACCAATTTCAATGCGGTCAGTATCACTCTCTCCTGAAATGGTAACCACAACGGGTAAATAACCCTTCACAACGCCCGTCGTCTTGGCCCACAGCAGGATGTCAGCAATATCATCGGCCCAGGGACCGTTTAAGTCTGCCCATTTGGGGGGTAGTGGCTTTTTGGAAGGCACCCAGTCATTGGGGGTGGGCAAGATGCGAGTTTGTTCCTGACCATGTTTATCCAGGGTGCGCACCACCATGCGGCCAAATAGCCAGGCCCGCCGCGCCAGCAGTAACAGGGTGGTCTCCTTAAAGGCCCCCGTATGCAGAACAACCACGTCATCCAAAGGACCGTGGGTCACCCCAGCCTCGTCTAGCTGCTTGGCGATTTCCGCTTCTTTTTGAGAATTACCAAACACAATGATGCGGCCATCATCAAAAATCGGCGCTTCTAGAACTTTCACCGGACATTGTCGACTAGCCGTGCCGTGGGGGACTCGGGCGGCCTTGCCCGGATTGAGCAAGCTGGCCTGAAGCAGGGTTTGGCGGCTGAGCTGATCCTGCCGCTGCAGCTGGTTAATGGCGCGATCCAGGGACAGTGTGGCGGCGGTGGTTTCTGTTTGAACAACTTTATTGTGGAGCCGCTGGGTAATGCGGAATGGTCTCTGGTCAGGACGATGCACCAGCTGGTTTAGAACAAGATCATCATCCCCCAACCGCTGTTCTGCAGGAGATTTTGGTAGGGGGCCAATGGCTCCCAGACCACCGACAACCACCCGAGGGGGGCGTATCAGATCCGGTCTGGGTCTGAGCATGGGCGGATTAATGGGGCGATTGAGCGGGGGATCGGCAGGGCGATCGATCGGCACCGGGGAAATCGGCACCAGGAACGGAGGATTGGTAATGATGGGGGGGCTAAGCAGAGGGGGGCCGATCAAGGGGGGGCCTAGGGCAGGGGGCCCGGGCCGATCGTCATCAGGGCTATCGTGCTGACACAGCACCACACCGCCAGTGACAAGGGCGGGCACATTGCCGCGACGATAGTCCAGATTGGCATCACCGGAGCGCCAACGTTCGCTTACCTGCAGCTGGGTATCGGGCGGTTGCGATCGCTTTGTATCCGCCGGGTCAGGCCAGGCAATCCCTTCCAAATCCCAACCCGAGGCAGAGGCTCCCGGTGGCTCAAATCGGAAGGTCCACAACACCGACACCGGAGGGGCCGCCTCATCACAAATCTGACCCCAGCGGCGGGTGACAGATTCCTTTAGCACCTCGCTTTTCTCAATCGCTTTGGAGGCCGGGGTAGGTTCCCAGGTAAGCAGGGCCAGCTGGGCCACCGGGTTTGGTTCACTGGGTTCATTCAGAATCCACCAGGTAGCCGGAGCCTGGGTGCCAATCACCGCATCGCCGCCTGGGTTTAGCCGTTCTAAGGTGACATCGGTGAGAACATACTGATACTCCTCTGCCCCCCGAGGTACATAGCCGCTGGCGGGCAGTCCCGATGAGCCGTTGACGCTGTCCCCCAAGAAGGTGAGGGTGTCGGCCTTGGGCGGCATCACCATGGACAGGATGGGAATCGAATCGATGGGCACCGTTAGTAGGTCACTTAGGGCCGCACCATCGGGCTGGGAGTCATTTTCCAACCCGTCTCCCAGGCTGGCATCCACGGGACGATCCACCCCGGTACCCACCGCCAGGGCGGGGGACCGACTCTTGATGGAGAGTTTTTCGATCAGGGTGGGTAGCGGTGGTTTTTCTGTTTGGCTACCCATTTCAATGGTGACGCAGCCCTTGATGGTAAAGAAGAAGAACTTCACCCGACCACAGACTTCACCGTGGATATAGGTTTGCACCCCGCTGACGCGCTCTCGCACAATCACCGTGAGTCTGGCATGGGCCCCAATGGAGATAATAAACAGCCGCAGCTCGCCGCTAATTTCAAACGTGCCCCCCAGCAGAAAGGGACTAAAGCCGATGACGGCATCCATGCTGCCACCGATGCGCAGGTACAACCCGATGTCCACGTTGCCATAGACCAGGGAGGCGGCTGCACCCAGACCAATGGCAAACCCTTTTACCTCGGGTAGCAGACCGTTGTACTCGTTAAGGCCATCGCCCTTGAACATCAGGTAGCCTGTGCCCTTCACCAGGTCGAGCACATTCACCTCCACGGGGGCACCATAGTCGCTGCGCTGCCCCAGGTAGATGTGCCACTGGTTAGGATCGCTGAAGCTAAAGACGGCCTCCACTGGAATCCGCAGGGTTAGCAGTCGCTCAATGCTGTATTCGATCAGAATACCGATGAGAAAATGCTCGGGGGTAATTTCAATCACCGCGAGAATACCGGCGGAGACGCCTAGCTCATCGACGCTGGGTGGGGGCACCAAGACGCGGGCATTGAGAATGATCAGGATGCGGGGACCGGGCAGCTCCAATAGGAAGGTACCATCCAGATTCATGATCACCCCGCCTTCCATGGTGCCGATCAAAATGCCAAGACCAAAGGCCCAGCGGTCGGCGGCAGGGGTCCACAGCTTGACGCCCCCATTGGCCAGTAGATGGGGCTGTCCACCAGCCGCTTCCAACCAGGCCAGGGCGGGTACGCCGGTCCCTTCGCCAATGGTGGCATTGCGCTGGTAGTGCATGCCAAAGATGCCCCGGAAGCCAAAGATACCCAGCCCCGACTGCCCCAGGGGAATGCCCACCGGCAGGACAATATTTAGCCCCACATAGACGCCCGTGAGAGGACCGCCATCCTCCGGTGGGATTTGGGCAATTTCAATGGCGGCGGCCACCCGCAGGTTAATGGGGCGAATGGTCAGGTCGATTTGGCCGCCAATTACCCCGTCACCGATTTCGAGATAGCCTTTACCTGCGATCGCACCTGGAATATCAATCCCGGCGGCCAGGGCCGTCAGCTCAGTCGCACGGGGTTCATCCAGATACACCCGCACCCGCGCCCGCTCAATGCTGACCACCCCCAGGTCCACGGCAATTCCCACATCCACCTCAAAGGTCATGGGATTGGTGCGAGAAATCCGCGCCGCCAGCACCCGCAGGATTTTATCAAAGGGTTCGGCGACCTTGAGCGACCCATTGCGAGCCACATCAATGGTGTAGCCTCGGGACGCGTCAAACACCGGTCGCAGGCTAAACTGCTCGCTGCCATCTTCAGCCCGATTCCCCAGACGCATGCCAATGGCCTTGTAGCGCGCGGCCAGGGGATGGTCTCGCTCAATCTCAATCAACACCGTGTCGCCCAGGCTGATGCGAACCGACCAGTCCACCTCCACATCAAACAACAGAAACGCTTCCAGCTCGCCCTCGCGGTAGTGCTGCAGGTACTCCGCCCCAAATAAAATCACCCGCTCCACCTGGAACCAGGGCAGGACTGCCACCACCCCCGGCAGCGCCAGGGCACCGCCAATCAGCACCGCATCTTCCACCCGCCCCTGGTTACCGTCAGTCACGCTGACCAACAGGGGCCAAAAAGAAATATAAGACCCCAACAATGTGAGACCAAAGTCTTTTTCCGTAGAGGGAGTCTCCCCCGGTAGCCAGCCACCGCACACCAAACCATCTTTGTCAGCAGGGTTGGCCCCCACCTGAATCAATGTAGTAATCCGTCCGGTGGCATTATCCGAC
>CALBPH010000506.1 GCA_937899365.1 uncultured Leptolyngbya sp. | reverse complement strand
CTAACTGGAAAAAGTAGCTAAAAAAGAGAAGAGTTCTTTTGAGAGTGAAATTAGCCAGGCGGCAATAAGACTGAGCCAAATTCCGATCTCTAACCTGGGGCGAGTCGAGATGATACTACGCGCCTGCTCGGCCCAAGACCCGGACGGCCGGTTAGACCACCAAGCGATGATGTGATTTTTCCAAAGTCTGGGGCTGTCTTGGGCTCGAAACTTCCAAGTCAGCATGGAGAGTAAGAACGGGGTGCCGCCAACTTTGGCGTTCATTAACAGATGGATTGAGATCGCAACGACAATGACCACCCATGAAATTAGATGACCGTAATACCAAAAGTGATCTAACTCTCCCTTGGGTAACCAGGTCTCATCCATCATTTTGCCGCTAAAGACCGCAAACGTGAGGGCCACTAGGGTTAGGGTGTTGGTGAGGCGGCTGAGGGTATACCACCATCCAGGGGTTCCCAATTTATGGGTTAATTGCTTAAGCGTATCCGGAGGCGCTAGTCGTTTCTGTCCTCGACGAAACGCGTAGACGATAAAACCAGGAAAGATTAGCAGTGTGTATAGCCCAAAGGTGCCATGGACACCTTCAACCTCTTTATAGGTTGGTAAAGGAAGTGTTCCCCAACGACCGTCATAGACGTTATAGGTCCAAAATGCGGTCAGAACTGCCAGCACCAGAAACAGACCTGTCAGTCCGTGTAACAGTCTAAGGAGAAACGGTTGATAGGGGTGGGTGAGCTTCATTGAACGGTGGGTGAATGGGAAAAATTGCCGTTGCTGATTTAGGGTATGAACCGAGCTGTAAGATATGCGACATGCCGGTGGTTACCAGATAAATTCATACCAAGGGTCAGCAACGCCGGAAAAATTAGCGTTGACGGAGTGTTTCAACGCAAGCCATAGGCCCAGCGACAATTTATACAGGTCGAATGTTCCATAAAAAACTTGTAATGACCTGATAGAGAAGATTTTATGACAGGGACTTTTTAATGAAAGTTCTCTCATGTTCTTTGTCGGTCTTTAAAGGTTAAGTATTTATACGGTAAAGCTGATACTAAGAAGCCCACGCCAACGCTGATTTATCTCAAGGATAGGAGCAGTAAGTATTAGCGGTAACTGTTCTCTGGTCAGAGATCGAACCACTTCTATATGTTCTCTATTGAAATATTTCTATGCCTTCCTCCAACCCATTAGTATCTCCCAAGTTGATTCCTGATAAGAACCAAAAGTCACCTCCAAGTTCAAAAAAGCAAAGCCCAAAACGCATCTTAGTGCGGTGGCTGCAGCTAAATACGTTTGGTGGGCGACTGTTTTGGATGATCATGGTGGGTGCCCTGACCGGAGTGGGGGGCATGGCCTTTCTCTTTAGTGAGATGATTAAGTACCAGGCGGAAGACCAGGTGCGCAGTACCCTTGACGGTCAGGTGAATGCGATCGCATCGGTGACGACAGCCGCAGAAACCTTGGCCTCTGGTCTGGGGGTAAGCGCCACCACCCTGCACGAACGGCAGGCGCAATATGCCGACACCTATCGAGAGCTAACGCTACAGCTGTTTGAACGACGTCCAGAATTTGTCACGGGTCTGGGTCTGGGGCAGCGAGAAAATGGTATTCTCCCCAATCAGTCATGGCTATTTCCCTATTATTCGGTGACGCCCATCGCAGAGGGCAGCAACAGCGATCAGTCTGTACTTTACGAAGACTTTGCCGACGATGTGGGCGAATTTTATCCTGACAGCGATCGATACCGCGACTATTTTGTAAGTCAGACCGCTGTTTGGACAGAACCCTATCAGCAAGAGACCGGTCGGCTTTTAACCTATTATTTGCCCCTATTTGCCAACGATGGCCGTTGGTTAGGCACAGCGCTGGTGGATGTTGATGGTAACTACTTAAGTGAACTCCTAAACAAGCCTGTCTTTCGTCAGCTGGGGAGCTTTACCCTTTTGACCCGTTCGGGCATCGTCATTGCAGACCCAGCCAACCCTGACAACAATCTGAAACCCTATGAAGATATCCGCGACTAGCGTGATCTATGGCAGCAGGTAGACCCGGATGGCACAGGATTTTTAGAAGGAGAAAACGGCTACTGGGCCTATGCCGTCGTGCCCGGGCAGGAATGGCTTGTCTTTGGTTTTGTACCCTATGCAGCGGTATTTAACCGGGTTGCCCTGATTACCTTGGGAGCAGCGGCCCTGGTGGTGGCCCTGCTTTCAATCGCTACGTTCTTAGCCGTGCGCAGTCTCAATCGTCGTCTGCGACCCGTCCTCAACCAGTGTAACCAGCTGGCCCAAACCGATGCTATGCTCCTAGCCCAGTGGGATCAGCAGGATGACTTGAATCAGCTATCCCTGGCCTTTTTTAATATGCTGGAGCAGCTCAACTTAAATGAGGAGACCATTCGTCGCCACGAGCAAAAAATTAAAAACGAGACCCGCCATTCTGATCAGGTTTCCGAGCAGTTTATCGGGTTTACAGAGCGACTGAGCCAGCAGGCCGGTGAGCAGCAGGTGCTGCTGCGGGATGCGCAGGAGCTCATGGCTAAGGTCGTGAACGATTCTCAATCGGTGGATATTCAACTCGATGCCTTGAATACCCTGGGACGGGCCCTGGCTGGAGAGCTGAGACGTGTTCCGGCCCACTCTGGAGAAACGCTGGCTGTTTTGGAACAGCAGGTTGAGACCCTGACCCATTGCCTAGAGGCGGGGATAACGGCTGAGTCACATGAACAACTGCACAGGCTAGCGGGTCAGCTGGCCAAGAATGTCATTGCTCTCAAGGCCCAAGATCGGCGATGGCCTTCCCTGGATAGTCTGCAACAACAGACAAATAATATTGCCCAGGCTGGGCAATCGGCGGCTACATCGTCGCACCACATTGTTGGTGCGACCCAGCCCATTGTCGAATTACTGGAAAAAATTGAACAGATTTCGACGGCGCTGGTGCTAAGGGCAGGGGCGATTTCGGAATAGGGCCATTGGGTTGGGGGGCATCGCCGATTTGCGGGTGTGTATGGGGTGTGTATGTATGAGGGGCTAACTATACCTCTTCTAAGGGGGACATGACTTTTCTAGATAACGTACGGTGAAAATCTGTATGTTTATATGCTGACGTTTTTTCTAAAAAGCTGAAAAGTAAGTTTGATTTCCAGGCTTATAATCGAGACGTATTAGCAGCTGGTAAACAGGTGCTGACGTTGTTCCTACAGAAAAAGCTGTCGCTTCGCCCATATGCCCCCCTTAAAGTTGCCAACCTCTGACCCGTTACCATCCCCTGCCACCAGCCTTCAGTATTCGTCTGCGACAGCGTTTCAAAAGCCGGGTGTAATGGGCACCGTCAAGCGCTGGCTGCGACTCAACTCATTTGGCGGACGACTGTTTTGGATGATCATGCTGGGGGCCCTGGCGGGCATGGGCGGCATGGCCTTTCTGTTTAGTGAGATGCTAAAGCGACAGGCTGAGGATCAGGTCCGCAGCAGTATTGATAGTAAGGTTAATGCGATCGCATCCGTAACAGAATCAGCTGAAACCCTGGCCTACAGCCTGGGGGTAAGTGCCACCACCCTGCACGAACGCCAGGCTCAGTTTCCTGACACCTACCGAGAGTTGGTCCTCAAGCTGTTTGAGCGTCGTCCAGAATTTGTGGTGGGGCTGGGGTTGGCCCAGGGCGAAAATGGCATCATTGTCGATCAGCCCTGGCTATTTCCCTACTATTCCGCCAGCCTCGCTAATCCAGAGGCTATCCGCTACGAAGATTTTGCCGATGATGAGGGGGAGTTTTACCCTGAAAGCCAGCGCTACGAGGACTATTTTGAACCCCAGGTCAGTGTGTGGACCGAGCCCTACCAAGACACGGCCAGCCGTCTACTCACCTACTACTATCCTCTGTTTAATAGTGATGGCACCTGGCTAGGCTCCACACTGGTGGATATTGACAGCGCCTATTTGAGCAATTTGCTGGACGATGTTGTGTTTCAGCAGGCGGGCAATTTTTTGTTGGTCACACGGTCGGGGCAGGTGATTGCCAATCCCGCCAACCCTGCCAGCGATGCCCAAACCTATCAAGACATTAGTGGTCTAGCCGCGATTTGGTCCCAGATTGAGTCTGATGCCCCTGGCTTTGTTCGGGAAGATGCGGGCTATTGGGCCTACTCGATGGTCCCAGGTCAAGACTGGCTGCTATTTGGCTTTGTCCCCTATAAAGCCATATTTGGGCGAATCGTTACCATTGCTGCGGTCACCACTGGTCTCATGGGGCTGCTGTTGGCAACGGTGGTCTTTTTGGCGATCAGAAAGCTAAATCAGCGGATAAAACCTATCTTGCTCCAGGGCAACCAGTTTGCCAGCACGGAGCAGGCTCTGCTAGCGTCGTCTACCCAGCATGACGAACTAGAGCAGCTATCCCTATCGTTTTTTAATTTGCTCAACCAGCTGAATTTGCACCAGGAGACTATCCGTCGCCATGAGGAAACCATCGCCCAAAGCAATTTGCATGCAGATCAGGTGACGGAGAAGTTCTTGGCATTTACAGCCCAGATTGACGAAGAGGCCAGTGAGCAGAAAGCTTTGATTCAAAAGGTGCAGCAGCAGCTCACCGAACAGTCTAACGAGTACAAATCCGTAGACAGTCGCTTAGATGCGCTGTTTACCCTGGCCCAAACCCTGGGGGGATTTTTAGAGAGCATTCCGTCGGAAACTGAATCAACCGAACTGTTTAATTCGCTCGATCAGCGTATTCTGGCCTTAACTAATGTCCTTGATGATGCCCCTGACAAAGCCCAGTCTCAGGTGCTATTAACCCAGCTGATTAGCGATGTGGCTAACCTCAAGGCCTATAACCGCCAGCAATATTCCCTGGAAAAGCTACAGCATCAAACCAACGATGTTACCCAGGCCAGACAGGCCACCCTGGCGCAGTCCCAGGCTATGGTGACCGCCGCCCAAACCATTACCCAAATCCTGGCGGAAATTGAGACCATCACCCACACCCTAAATCAGGATGCAAAACAGGTGTCAGACATGCTGTGGGGTGACTTGCAGCGGTCGGACATGCTGATGCCTGACATTGGCCAAGAGCCTAGCCTACAAGCTCCGCAGTCATCCCTAGGGATAGATGAGTTCACGCCAAATGCGAGTCCGGATGACGACCTGCGCTCATTGGATACGGCGATTGCAGACCTATCTCCTGATGCCAATTTAGATCCGGGTCTAAGTCTAAGTGAGGATGTCTGGGCTTCGAATAGCGCCAATCGTGCCGACGATACATCTACCCCTGGGGGTACCTAGTCGGGCGGATTATGGGTGGGGGTGCTGACTGTGGCAGCCCCCGGAGCCTGCTAAATTCACCTATGATGAGAGCTGCAGCAGACAGGAGAATTGTATGGTCAGGTGGCAGCGGTTTAGGAGCGGACTGGTGGGTATGGTTGTGGCGTTTGCCCTGATTCTGACTATGCTGCCTGGGGTTGCGATCGCAGAGTCAGGAATCATCAACTACACCCTGACAGACCTCACCGGCCGCGACTTTGAAGATGCCGATTTATCAGGTACATCCCTGGCCGCCGCCCAGGTACGAGACGCTAACTTTCGAGGTGCAGATCTAAGCGCCACCATTCTGACCAAAGCCCAATTTATTCGCTCCGACCTCACCGGCGCTAATCTGTCAGAAGCGTTTGCTGACCGAGTGGAGTTTACGGGGTCGGATCTGACCAACGCTATTATCAACGACGCCCTCATGACCAGCAGCACCTTTGCTGAGGTGGACATTACGGGGGCCGACTTTTCTTACAGCATTATTGACCGGTTTCAAGTCAAATATCTGTGCGAACGGGCGGATGGTGTAAACCCTGTGACTGGGATTACCACTCGCGAAAGTTTGGGGTGTGACGACTAGCCTATTTGAGCCTGACGTTGTACTCGTCATGGAAAATCGAAGCGCTGTAGCTTTAAGCACATAGACTACCTACGTGCCGTGGCGAAAAAACCAAAAACAAATTGAGAAGGGTGGAAAAGAAAATTTAAAAAGATTAAACAATGGGCATGATTAATAAAAAAGTTTATAAATTG
>CALBPH010000505.1 GCA_937899365.1 uncultured Leptolyngbya sp. | reverse complement strand
GCTTTTTTAATACCGGCTATACCAGCCCTAGCTGTTCGCCCACCTCCAGGCGACTGCCATTGGCAAACGCCCAGCCCGATTGAGATTTTTTGCCCGCAGGCTGTAGCTGCCGCAGTAGGATATGGCCTTCTCCGGTGCTAATGACCGGACCATGGTTTTTCCAGAGGGCGGCAATTTTGCCAGGGGTACTGGGCTGAAGGGACGTGTAAAGCTCCTTTAGGCACTGATAATCTTCGGGTAGCTGGGACCAAACACTATCAAAGAGCGGAATAGTTTCGCTAATTTTGAGTGGCTGCTGTCGTAGTTGCGTGACGCAGTTGGGGTAAAAGCCACGCACTTGATTATGGATGGCTAGGGCCGCCCCCTGCCAGTCGATGGTGTAATCGGCTTTTTTGATCAGCGGAGCATAGGTGGCGCGTTCTTCAATTTGAGGGATGGGACGAATTGCCTGGCCATCGAGCTTATGCAGGGTGCTTAAGAGTAATTCAGCCGTTAGTTTGGACAGTTTATCCGCAACGGTCCAGGCATTATCTAATAGACCAATGGAAATAGTTTCCTCTAGCAGCATTGGACCGGTATCCATCCCGGCGTCCATAAGCATGGTAGTTACGCCGGTTTTAGTATCTCCATGGTGAAGGCTCCATTGAATCGGTGCGGCCCCGCGATAGGTAGGCAAAATGGAGCCGTGACCGTTAATGGCCCCTAACCTGGGCATATCTAAAATCTCTTGGGAGAGAATTTGCCCATAGGCAACGACAACAAAGGCATCAGCTTGGGTAGCCCTCAGAAAATCAAGAGTTTCGGTGTCTTTTTTGATTTTTTGAGGTTGCCATACAGGAATGCCCACTTCTGTCGCCACTGTTTTGACTGGGGAGGGGGTGACTTTACTGCCCCGTCCTCGCCGTTTATCTGGCTGGGTCACAACAGCAACAACATCAAAGTCAGGATCTTAGAGTAGGCGGACAAGACCAGGCACTGCAAACTGTGGCGTACCAAAGTAGACAATTTTCATTGCGGGGGAGAACACTGGGGTGGAGGGGACTGAATCAATTGATTGACTATTAGCATGACCTTAACGGCGATCAATGGCAATTTCTACGCGGCGATTGCGTTGGCGTAAAGGAGGAGTGCCATTGTCGGTGAGGGGACGACCTTGGCCATAGCCGATGGCAACCCAGCGATGGTCGGGTAAGTTACCCGATAGGTATGCCCTGAGGGCATTTGCTTGCTGAAAGGCCAGGGTAAGACTCTGGGTCGGTTCCATCTGGTCGTCGGTGTGGCTGCCAATCAGAATGGTGGCATTTGGGTATTGGTTAAGATCTTCAAAAATACTATTGAGGAGACCTGGAGCAGTAGCCAGGAGACGGGCCTCTCCAGGGGCAAAGAGGGCATCGCTAGGCAACGTAATTTTAAGTTCCGTAGTCTCTAATAGGGGATGTTGAGCACTTAACTCATTTTGGATGTTGGGTGGGGCCTCAACCGGTTGTGGGGGCGCGGGTAAAGTGGCTGAGGGCAGCTGTTGAGTGGAGGTTAGGCGCTGTTCTAGATTAGCTAACCGACTCTCGACCTCGGCGGTGGACTGAGCCTGCCCGAGCTTACTTTCAAGGTCAAATAAACGTTTACGAATTGTTTCAAATTCTTGTTGGAGTGCGGCCAGCTCCTCATTGGCAATCTGCCGTTCTCTCGCGTTGAGCGCGGCAGGAGGTTTAGTGAGGGGATTAATCGGCTGAGTGGGAATGGGAATGGGCTCGATGCGCGTCTCGGGTGGAGGTGTGGGCTGCCAACGGCTGGGCAGGCGCTGGATTTCGGTAATCACCCGGTTAGTTCGACGCAGCGTTACTTCCTGCAGGGGCATCTGTTTGCCCGGTGCGGCAATGACTCTGGCTGCGCTAATGCCGAGGAGCCAGGCCAGGGGAATGCCCGCCAGTAAAAGCCCTAACCCCAGTAAGATATTTGCCCCATAGCCCTCCCAGCGACGTCGGGCAGGGGGGACAGCGGCAACTGTCGGGGAGGAGTCGGGGATGGGGTAAGGCGTGGGCAGTTCGGGGTATTGCTCATTAGACACAGCGATGGAGCCTCTAGCCGTATCAACAGTTAACTAACTCTGGTGGTCAGAACGAAATTTGAGGGTGAAGCTTGAGCGCGCTAGGGCCATCCGTCCCAAGGATTGACCTCCACCACACTGGCGTCATTAATGACGACGAGAAAATCGAGTTGGGGTTTTTCGGTGGGTGCCTCTTTGACTTGGCTGGGTAGCTTGATATCAGTGGCATATTGGTCTGCCGCTGTCGTATCAGCTGCGTAGCCGGTGATATTACCGTCGTCATCTAGACGAACACGATAGCGTAGTTCTGGTCCGGACCAGTCTGGAGTCCGATTACTAATGATGGTCCGTCGTAGTTCCTGGTTGAGTTCGTAAATACGATCAATATCCTGAATGGGGGTGACCACAGAAGTGACTAGCTGGTCTGGGGCACCAGCGGCGGCAGTTAGGTCGTTTGTAGCTTCTCCATTGGGAGGTTGGGACGACTGCTCTGGGGCGTCATCATTAGATTCTTCTGCTGGGAGGTCTTCTTCAGGATTGGGGGTTTCTGTCTCAGGTGCGATCGCATCAGGGGAGATGGTCTCGGGGGAGACGGTCTCGGGGGAGACCGTCTCGGGGAGGACAACCTCAGGGGTAGCGGTCTCGGGAGGAGCGGTCTCGGGAGAAACCACCTGATCGGACACAACATCAACTGTGCCATCGGGGGCAAACGTAACCTCACACTGAGCCACTCATACTGCGATCGCACCCTCCGATGGAATATAGGTCAGGGCCGGCAGGGGCGTACTGTCTAAATTTTCCAATGAAGCACTGTCTAAGGGGTTGTAAGCAACAATATCGCCATTTTGGGCCACCGAGACCTGATAGCTTAAGGGTTGCTCAAAGGGGGCATCGTCTGACAACGCACCGACAATTTGCTGCTGCACCTGCTGCTGCAAAGCCCCTAGCTGAGCGCTATCGGTAATCGGACTGGCCACTACATCGGCCCCAGCCTCATCCGTGTCATCTACAGGGGGCACCTGATCATCAACTGAGCCAGCGGGACCATCTTCTAGGGGGTCTGTCAGCGGCTGCTCTAGGACATCCTGCGGCTCCAGACCATCAGGCTCTGCCAGTTCGGGTACGGGGAGAAAGAACAGCCCCAGGGCAGCGACAGCCAGCGTTCCAAACCCTAGTACAGGGGGGATTGCCCGTTGGGCCAGGGGTTCTGCGGCCCTGACATACTTACGGGGCAGGGGAGCTAAATTTACCGAGAAATCGGGCAGGGTTTGGGCATCAGCATAGAACTGATCGATGGCTTCAGCCATATCAAACAGCTGTACCGTCGATAGCTGAATAGTCTTGGCCTCAGAAGATTTTTCTGACGCCTGATCCAACGGCTCACTCAGGATCTCGGGTTTAAGAATAAGGCGGTGGTACTGGCCTTCAGCAGGCTCAACCGCCACCAGCGACGACTGAGAATCCATATGTTCAGGATGCTCCAGCCCGCTTAGCAAGCGTTGACAATAGGCACTCACCGCAGCAATCAGAGCCTTAAAAAACTCCGAGCCGCCTTCTAAAGACTTTTCAACCCCGATGATCTTAAACTCAGCATTGGCCAAAACAGACAGCACGTTAAAATCGTCCGTGCTCAGGCCTTCTAAAATCAAACTGCAGTTAGGCAGCACATACTGGCGTTGAATGGTCATGATATCTCCCCATCAAAGAGACTGGCCCAAAGTCGTTCTTCGCCACGGGTGCCGGTGCATAACAGCAGCTGGGTCAACAACGAAAGTGCTAGCTCGTCTAGTTTCTCGTCTGTGCTGTAGGTCAGCACCATCGCTCGCTTAGGGTTCATGCGAGCCCGGAAGTGGGCGCGAAAGCGCTTGAGGTATTTGGCCAGACGGAAATGGTGATCGAGGGAAAGCTGCTGATCCTGCAGCTGCTGATAGCCCAAAAACAGCTGACGAATAAGAACCGTTAGCTTACGACATAGGTAACAAACCACCAGCACCAGAGCCTTGGACTCCTCAAGGGTAAGGGGCTGTCGCTGGTTAAATTTCCGCAGGGGATTTGTGCTGCGCAACCGCCATAGATGGACTCGGCTTCTGAGTACATCCTGTAGTCCCAAATCTCTGATGGCCGCCAGCATAACCTGAGACGCGTTAAGCTCAAGGGCCTCAGCTGCCAGCATAATAAAATCCAGCTGCGTTTTTGCCCGTCGAGGGCACTCATCGCTCTGGATTCCGTAGTTTGGCAGCTTTTCCAATATTGGAGGTCTAACGGATTTCTCTGGTGGGCTTTTAACGGTCATTCCCTATAAGGCTCTTGACGAAGTGAGTTGCGGCTGAGTCGCGACGGTGGATGTAACTGGATGTTTACGTGTAGGCCTAAAAGGCCAGCTCTTATCAAAACATAAACCACATCAAAGTTGAAACCCTGAGTTTCTTGTAGGAGAAACTTAAGTTTTGGATGTGAATCGGTTGCAAGGCAAGATACGTGGCTCAAACCCGTGCTCAAACCGCGCATGCGGTTAACAATTTACAGCTAGCTTTGCAGTTAGCGATCGGCCTCTATTATCAACACTTATTCATACCTTTCTTGAAGGTACCCGGTCACCGTAACTGAATGAACGCGATCTCCTAAAACCCTTAAGCTTTAGGGCTGGAGACTAGGTCCGATTTTACGATTGATGAACAGGGTGCTACCCTATGGTGCAATAGTAACTATGTACTTGATCTATGCAGTGGCCGGTCATCTTTCTGGCAGGGGCGGGGGTGGGCTGTGGGACCAGCTGGTTTATCTGGCAGTCGCGCTATCAGACCGTGCGGGAGCGCGCTAAAAATGATTTGGTTGCCGAACGCGCCACCATGGTTGAGCAGCTACACCATAAAGACACTCAGCTGGGCGAGCTACGTCAGCAAATTCACAGGTTGCAGACAGACCTAGAGCAGCAGCAGCAGGCGATCACAACAGCCGCCGCTCAGCGGGCTGCTGCTGAAACCAAGGCCGCTCGAACAGAACAGTTGCAAAACCAGAAACAGAACTAGAAAACAGAAAATAGTCAGCTGATGGCGCAGCTCGCACAAGCCCGCACCCAACAGCACGAGCAACAGCAGGCCACCGATGAAAAACTCACCCTCTTGCACCAGGCGCGAGAACGGATGGCAGATGCCTTTAAGGTGCTGTCTGCCCAGGCACTGCAAACCTATAACGAGGCATTTTTGAACCTAGCCCAGACTAAATTGGGGCAGTTTCACACCCAGTCGAGTAGCGAATTACAGCAGCGGCAGCAGGCCATTGATGGATTGGTGCAGCCGCTGCAGTCGTCTTTAACTAAAGTGGAAACCTATTTGCAAGACTTGGAGCGCCATCGTCTGTCAACCTATAGCCAGCTGAGTGAGCAGATCACCCAGCTAGCGACGGGGCAGCTGCAGTTACAAACGGAAACCGCCAATTTGACCAAGGCGCTACGGGCTCCTAATGTGCGGGGGCGCTGGGGTGAAATCCAGCTAAAGCGGGTGGTGGAAATAGCGGGTATGGTGGAGCACTGTGACTTTACCCAGCAGGTGGTGGCGGACAACGGTGCCCTACGCCCAGATATGGTGGTGCAGCTGCCCCAGCAGCGTCGCATTGTAGTAGATGCAAAAGCCCCCCTATCGGCCTATTTAGAAGCCCTGGATATTACGGATGAGACCCAACGGCTCGTTAAGCTCAAGGAGCATGCCCAGCAGGTACGGCGTCATATTCAACAGCTGAGTCAGAAGGCCTATTGGGATCAGTTTCAGCCCAGTCCTGAGTTTGTGGTGTTGTTTTTGCCAGGGGAGATTTTCTTTAGTGCCGCCCTGGAGCAGGACCCCAGCTTAATTGAGGCTGGCATAGCCCAGCGGGTAATTTTGGCGACGCCAACCACGTTAATTGCGCTGCTAAAGGCCGTGGCCTATGGCTGGCAACAGAACGCGGTGACGGAAAATGCCCAGCAGATTAGCAGCCTGGGGCGAGAGCTGTATGAGCGGATGCGGGTGTTTACGGGCCATTTACAAAAGATGCGTCGCGGCTTGGATGCCACGGTCGATACCTTTAACAAGGCCGTGGGGTCATTGGAAAGCCGGGTTTTGGTCAGTGCCCGCAAGTTTAAAGCCCTGGGAGCAGGCTCCGGCGATGAGTTAGAGACCATTGAACCGATTGATCGGATGCCCCGTCCGGTGCAGCCCATGGTGGAAAATACGGAAAATCCATCCGTGTAGGGACGTTCCATGGAACGTCCCTACACGGATGGGGTCCTCAGATTTCTTGTCTTTCCCATGCCCCAATTTTCCGTCATGACCATTAGTTAATAGTATGTATGGGCATGACACACCGTATTTGATGCTAACCGCGTTTCAATCTATTCAAAATGGTCGCCTCACCCAGCTGTTGCTGCTAGCAGTGACGGTGCTGGTGCAGAGCGTCATGGCGATCGCGGTGGCAAATTCTATTTTTGTCAGCCAGATGGGGGCAGATCATTTGCCCCTGGCCTTTATTTTGATTGGCCTGGGCTCAATGCCTGCCTACATTTGCATTAGCCAGGTGGTGCAGCGGGTACGCAGCCCCATGCTGTTCCGTGGGGTGCTGGCGGTGTTGCTGGGGTTGGTGATTGCGGTGCGACTGACCCTTCCCCTAGATAGTGCGCCAGTGTATTACGGGCTGCTGGCTGTCAGCTTTTTTCAGTGGGATATTTGCAACAATATTCTTTACCCCAGCCTACTGACCGACTATTTCACCACACTGGAGTATAAGCAGTACGCTCCCTATATTGGGATTGCACAGGCTGTTGTCACCCTGATAGGGGGCGGGTTGGTCGGTGGGCTATCGCGGTGGCTCAGCACCCCGGATATCTTG
>CALBPH010000504.1 GCA_937899365.1 uncultured Leptolyngbya sp. | reverse complement strand
TTGGCGGTGTTGGGGGTTATTGTCAGTCAGCCCAAGCTGCGATGGCTGTGGCGGGATGGTCGGCTGTATGGGGCGGTTGCGATCGCAGCTTTCTTTACCCTACCGATCGCGATTTGGAACATTCAAAACGACTGGCTATCGTTCCAGTACTACCTGACCCGCAGCGTTGACAGCGGCGGTGGCCCCACATTACGACCCGATAGCGTCCTATTCTTTTGGCTGACGGCGGCGCTGATTTTATCGCCGCCCCTGGTCTGGGCCATGGTGCGCTCAGTGACGACAAACTATCCCCTAAAATCCCCCCCCTATCGTCCCATGGCCCTGGGGCTATTATTTACCTCCACCGGTCTACTGTCCCTGGTGGGTCTGTTTTCCACGGCCCTCTATTATTGGAATATTTTGGCCTATCTGCTGCTGGTGCCGCTGCTGCCAATGTTTTTTCTCGACCTCAGTTTCGACCTCAGTTTCGACCTCAGCCAGGAAATACCCCGTCTGCGGCACAGGGGCTGGCTCAATGGCATTCAAATTTTAGGTACGGTTGTTGCTTGGCTACTGGTGATTAACTACTGTGTGCTCCCGGTGAGTGCCCTGTTTGGCCCCGACGGCGATCCGGATGGGCGCATGTCCTTTGGCTGGCATTCGGTGGCAGCTGTGGTTAGGGAGCATGTTCCACAGCACGATTTGCTGTTAACCACCGACTATCGCTCGGCTTCGGCCCTAGCCTATGCGCTTAAAGATGACGGCGTTTTAGCTATTTCTAACCGCATCGATCAGTTTGATGTGTGGGCCAGCCAGCGTCTGGTGGTGGGTCAGTCTGCCCTGGTCCTAGCCGATGACTGGCATCCATTTATTCAGCCTGGACCGCTCCAGCTCACCCCTGGCTGGCAGATGATTGCCACTATTCCAGTGCAGCGTTTTGGCGTGAAAATTAAAGACTACTATCTGTATTCAGGTGTAGTAGAACGTTTTGAGCTTTGAGTGGACTGTCCTCAGCTGCCCTCGATTCCTGCCTGGTGCTCACACTTAAACCCCCGCTGTCGCCACTGTTCGAGATTGACCGCAGTTAGTTCCACCACCCGATGGCAGGTGGGTTTGTGGAACTGGGCCACAATGGCCCACAGCAGACTACGGCCAATATCAAGGGTGGTTTTAAGGGCGGTTTCTTGATTCCCTGGAATGCCGGTTTCATCGACGATGAGCGGCTCTACCCAAATTCCCCTAGCGCCAAACAAAATTCGAGCCAGGGTGAGGGCACGCCGCGTGTGACTGCCGGAGGTCACCAGGGTGACGTGGCGAACGCCCCAGCGTTCTAACAGGGGAACAGAATAGACAAAATTGCCAAACGTAGATTCAGCACAATTTTCTAGCCAAACGTTTTCTAGGGGGGCCCCAGGCTGCTCAAATAGCAGCCGTATACAGTGATCAACCGAGCCGGCGGACACCAAAATAGGAGTGGGTGTGTCAAAGCTGCTGGCCAACTGGGCCATGTGCATTTCTCGGCGAATGCTGCCTCCTAAAACCAGGTAGGCATCGGTGGGAGCTTTGCTAGAGCGCCACAGGCTACTGAATGTAGCTAAAATAACAATGACGCCCGCCAGCAGCAGCCCCAGGCAGGCGTATCTAAAATATCGTTGTGATGACCTGATTCTAGACATCCTGATGGGTACTTAGGCAGCGCTTCCGTAAATATACTCCTGTAATTACGCGGCTAAAAGAATAGTCTACAGATGGACTACAGAGCATTTGAGATCGTAATATTTAGATATTTCGAGATATTTGACCCATTACTTAAATCTTTTTTAAAACCAGTAAATAGGCTCAGTGCATGTGCCCATAAGGAAAATAAGGTTTGGGTAAAGATCCTAAGGGTTTACGCAATTGCTCGGTTTCGTGCGCTAGATTTAAGTCCAGTATTTATGCTGAAGGTTCTAGCTACATAGGGGTCTAATTCTAGACGGTCTGTAAGCTTATAGGGATTCAGATTCTGTTTTATTGCAAATTTGAATTTCCGCATATTTTATTGATTATTTTGTTTTGGGTAACTCTACTCCCCGCGTTATAGATTCCTACATTGTTTGCAACTATCCCGCTAACCTCTGCCGCAACCGTTTCAATGAAAACTACCTTAGAGTTAATTCGGTCGACTGGCGCGATCGCAACGGTTCTTCTCACCCCTGCACTTTTAACCTCATTTCCAGCTGAGGCGGCATTTACAGACGGTCCCAAGGCAATTCTTGATGAGGCCTGGCAGATTGTTTACCGAGAATATGTGGATGAATCCTTCAATCGCACCGATTGGGTCGAAGTCCGCCAAGATCTCCTGGGTCAAAACTACACGTCACGTCAGGCTGCCTATACCGAGCTGCGTCGAGCCCTGCGACGGTTAGATGATCCCTACACCCGCTTTCTAAGTCCTGATCAATATTCTGACCTTACCGATCAAACCTCAGGGGAGGTTTCTGGGATCGGCCTACGACTAAGACGGGATCGAGCGGCTGGCGCAGTGGTGGTGAGTGAGGTAATTGAGGGCTCCCCCGCCGACATGGCTGATATTTTAGTCGGGGATCGGATTTTGTTGGTCAACGGCAGCTCCACCGACTTTCTCAGTGCGGAACGCACATCCCAGCTGCTGCGGGGGGATACCGATACCCAAGTGACCCTCACCATCGAACGTGACGGCGAGTCTGAGACGATTGTTCTCTCGCGGGCTCGGCTCGAGGTGCAGACGGTGAATGCCAAGCTCGCCGATCAGGATGGCATCAACGTCGGCTACATCCGTCTGGATGAATTTAGCGCCCATGCGGCTGAACAAATGGAGGCGGCCATTGCTGATTTGAGTAAGCAGGGGGCCGAGGCTTTTGTATTGGATCTGCGGGACAATCCAGGGGGGCTGCTGCAGGCCAGTATTGATATCTGTCGTATGTGGCTGCGCCGAGGTCCCATTGTCCGTACAGTTGATCGCAGCGGTGACAGTGAAAAAATCTCAGCCAATCGTACCCATTTAACCGAGCTGCCCATGGCCATTTTGGTCAATGGGGAATCGGCGAGCTCCAGTGAGATTGTGACTGGTGCCCTGGCGGACAACGATCGCGCCATTGTCGTTGGCAGTCCTACCTTTGGTAAAGCCCTGGTGCAATCGCTCCATGGCCTTTCTGATGGGTCGGGGATCGCGGTTACCGTGGCCCATTACTACACCCCCAACGGGACTGACATTAGCAGTAAAGGCATTACCCCCGATATTCAAGTCGATCTGTCCTCTGATGAACGCAGTGCCCTGACACGCAATCCCAATTTGATGGGGACTGCCAATGATCCCCAATTTACCGAGGCGGTGTCTGCATTAGCCCCCGAAGTGGCAGCAACAAGACGTCGTCAGCAGTTACCAACCACAGTCAGTTCTCCGGTAGCGCCAACGCCCCAGCTGGGGCGGACCCCCGACCGCTAGGGTCATAATTTTAGATGTGGGGACGTTCCATGGAACGTCCCCACATCTAAAATTAAACGCACCTAATCATTGGGGCTGTGGCGCGAAAAGCTGTAGATTCGCTGGGTGCTCAGCCGCTCACCAATCACGGCCGGGGACTGCCAGCTAAAGATCTGACGGTCTAGACCCACCTGTAGGGTGGTAAAGGGGTCACTGCCATTGGCAATGAGGATGTCTAATTCTTGTAGATCAGACCATTGGATGAGCTGCTCTAGGATGGTTGCGATCGCACGTCGATAGTCGCTATCGGTCTGCTGGTACCAAGTATTGGCCACTGGCTCAGCCAGCCCCAGGTTAACAATGAGAGCCTGGGGGCTAAACAGGGAGACGGCGATGGAGCGAGCTTCTTCTTGAAGCAACAACCCGGAGTCGTGGGCCAGCTGGCGCAGACGGTTAACCGCTTCATAGCGCTGAGCTGATGGCAGAGGCTCAGTCCAGTGCAGCGCCAGGGTGCCCAAATATGATTGCAGCAACAGATGACCCAGCTTTTGAGCTTTAGTCGATAAATAGTCTGAATTGTAGGTGTTGGCCTCGATCAGCAAGGGCATGCGATCCACCATTTCCAGACCATAGCCCTTGAGACCCGCAATCTTACGCGGATTGTTGGTAATTAACTTAAACTGATGCACGCCCAGATCGTTCAAAATCTGAGCCCCAATGCCGTAGTTACGCTGATCCGCCGGCAGACCGAGTTTTTCATTTGCTTCTACGGTGTCAAAGCCCATGTCCTGTAGTGAGTAAGCCTTGAGCTTATTGACCAGACCGATACCGCGTCCCTCTTGACGCAGATAAACAACCACACCAGCCTTTGCATTCTCAATCATCTTCAAGGCCGTTTGCAGCTGTAGCCGACAGTCACATCGTAGAGAGCCCATGGCATCACCCGTCAAACATTCTGAATGGACTCTGACCATCACGGGGTTGCGCTCAAAGGTGGCCGGGTCTCCTTTGACAACGGCCACATGTTCAGAATTATCTAACAGGTTGCGATAGGCATAGATTTTAAACTTGCCAAACTGGGTGGGTAAATCGGCCACGGCCTCACGCTTGACCAGTCGTTCATGGCGGAGGCGATAGCTAATCAAATCAGCAATGCTAATTAGCTTTAAACCATGGGTTTGGGCATAGTCAATCAGCTCCGGCAGCCGCGCCATGGAGCCGTCAGGATTCTGAATTTCACAAATAACGCTGGCCGGGTAGAGCCTTGCTAGTTTAGACAGATCTACCCCCGCTTCGGTGTGCCCTGCCCGTTTGAGCACACCGCCCTCCTTGGCCCGCAGGGGAAAAATATGCCCCGGCCGTCTTAGATCCTGGGACTTAGCATCGGGATTGATGGCCACTTGAATGGTGCGGGCGCGGTCCTCCGCTGAAATACCGGTCGTTACCCCCCAGTCAAGGCTGGCATCGATACTGACCGTAAACGCAGTCTGCTCGTTTTCATCCTCAAACCCATTACCACTGACCATCAACGGTAGATCTAACTCATCTAGCCGTTCCCCGGTCATGGCCAGGCAAATTAATCCCCGAGCTTCCACCGCCATAAAGTTGATCATATCGGGGGTGGCAAACTGAGCGGCGCACACCACATCCCCTTCGTTTTCTCTGTTTTCATCATCGACAACAACAATTGACTTGCCGGCGGCCAAATCTGCCAGGGCCGCATCGACGCTATCAAATTGAAATGTTGCTAGCTTTTGCTCTACCGTTTCACCTCGCTTTGAGGATGGAGGTGATGGATTAACGTTGGCAACCACGGATCCCTGCCCACTGACTGTCATTGACTGCCAATAGATTGTAGTGCGTTATCTCCTAGATTGCCGGGAGTTGTCAACCAATAAAGAGACTATGGCTGAGAATTTTGTAGCGGATCAATCAGCACAATGGGATGGCGACCAGGGACCTCCTGACCGCTCTGTTCTCGCATAATCCGACTCGATTGCTCTGGATCAAAATTATGACTAAAGTCCTCCCACACACCATCCTTTTCTTTCTCTAAAGAGAGAATAGATTGATTGAGCTGATCCAATTCTGCTTTTTGCTGGTGATAGTAGGGCAGTAGCTTAGCAATGGTAGATGTGGCGACCACCGCTAATAGGATATTGACGGTTAATTTTACAGTGGACTCCAAAACCAGCGATTGGCGAGCTTTGCCCCTGGCAATCAGCGGTGTTGTGTGTCGAGCCATTAATCCTTGTCCCTAGCAAATCGTTTGGCGTAGCTTGCCCACATTATGGGGGATATTGTTTCTTTTACACCACAAATTCCACTTTAAAGTCCAAAATTTTGAAGTAACCGGTTCAACCTTGTGAATCCGGTGGGTAAACCCAAAAAAACAGCCCTGAGCATGACTGCTGAGGGCCGCTATGAACATTGCTCCAAAATAATGGCTTTGCAAAAAGCGTTGGCTAACGAGATGGAAACGCTGACACCAGGACTAATGACTCAGAAAGCGTCAGGGCTTAAAGACGTGTGCCTGGGTTCGTTTCTAGTTGTTTCTACTTGTAGAGCTCGGTACCAAGACGGAGGGCCAAAACACCCGGAACCAAAGCAATCAGCAGGGCGAGGATGATCTGAGTGTCGGATAAAGCCATGGCGTGCCAATTTCCTTACTAAATATAACTACTTATGCTCATAGAGAATTGTTTACTAAAACTGACTCAATCCAACGCTTTGACGTCAATCTGTTACAGACTTTAACAACTGGGGTTAGGGATAAATCTGCCGTTGAGCCAGCTTGAGCCCTAGGCCCGATGTCCTCTAGCGACATTTTTATCTGGCGTTGCCGTCGTTGCAGTTAGCCCTGCTAGCAAGTGGAAATGTTACGGTTATTGAGGTATTAATAAGCATGCTTGTAGATTTGTAAGGGTCAACCGAGCTCACCATAGGCCCGATATCCCGATATCCCGGATATATTTAAAAACTGTAAATCTGAGTCAGAATGTAGTTACAGCAACACCCGACCTGCTACCTGATGCGATATCACTACTGAACGCGCTATGCATGTTGGAATAGATTTGTTCATAGCTGTCATTATGCGCAGTTTGATTCTTTAGGCGATGAATACAGCTTCCTCTAGTGTTGATTATGACGGTTCCACTCCGCTAGGGGCTCCAAAGCAGTCCGTGGGGGTGGCGTCACAGTTTCGATCGGATCTAGATCTAAAGCTGCCCCGGCTTCAACGGGATGTATTAAGGATGGGGGCTTTGGTTGAAAGTTCCTGTTTGCTGGCTAGGGAAGCGCTGTGCGATCGCAACATTGATGCGGCCAAAAACCTGAAGCAGCACGATAAAAAAGTTGATCAGCTCTATCGCCAAATCGAGGTAGATTGCATTAATTTAATCACCCTAGATTCGCCGGTTACCCAAGATCTGCGTTTGGTCAGTGCGCTGATGCAAATGATTCGC
>CALBPH010000503.1 GCA_937899365.1 uncultured Leptolyngbya sp. | reverse complement strand
AATCAACGCTGGTAAAAATTGGATGGCCGCCAAGTAAAAAATCCCGGCGTTGCTGCTCCTCGGGATAATTTTATCTGTAAGGTACTGCCCTACCGCATATTGAATCGAATCGGTTTCGATTGCACAACATATCCCAGGGCAGCCACAAGAGCGTGCCTCTACGGGGTATTTCATCCAATTCAAGGTTTTTCAGGTTTACCCTAACCAACCACGGTTAATTTAATTTCAGCACTGCCATAAACGCTTCTTGGGGCACGTCCACCGTACCGATGGCTTTCAGACGCTTCTTGCCCTTCGCCTGCTTTTTCAGCAGTTTCTTCTTACGGGAAATGTCACCGCCGTAGCACTTGGACAATACGTCTTTGCGCAGTGCAGGAATGCTTGCACTGGCGATAATTCGGCTACCGATGGCGGCCTGAATCGGAATTTTAAACTGGTGTCTAGGAATCAGCTCCTTAAGCTTTTCCGCAAGCGCTTTACCCACGTAGTAGGCCTGATCACGATGCACAATTGCCGCAAGCGGATCTACCTTATCGCCATTGATCATCACATCTAACTTCACCAGATAGTTAACGCGATATTCAATCAGCTGATATTCCATACTGGCGTAGCCACGAGACCGAGATTTCATTTGGGCAAAGAAATCGGTAACCACTTCTGCTAAGGGCAGCTCATAGATTAGCGTTGTGCGCCCTTCGGTCAGGTACTTCATATCTTTGAAATCACCACGCCGGGTTTGGCACAGATCCATTAACGTGCCGACAAATTCTTCGGGGGTGAAAATTTCTACTTTGACGTAGGGCTCCTCAATTTTTTCCCGCGCTTGGGGCTCTGGTAGTTCGCAAGGGTTATCAATGCTGAGCACGTCGCCATCAATGGTGGTCACTCGATAGACGACTGATGGTGCTGTGGTAATCAGGTCCAGGTTGTATTCTCGCTCCAGACGTTCCTGGACAATTTCCATGTGCAACAGCCCTAAAAAGCCGCAGCGAAAACCGAACCCCATGGCGCTGGAGGTTTCGGGCTCATACTGTAGAGCCGCATCACTGAGGGTTAACTTTTCTAGGGCATCGCGCAGGTCTTCGTAGCGATCAGAATCGGTGGGGAAAAGGCCGCAGAACACCATGGGATTAGCTTCTACATAACCTGGCAGGGGCTCTTCAGCTTTCTTTTTGACCAGCGTAATGGTGTCGCCAACTCGGGCATCAGCCACCGCTTTAATCGAGGCAGAAATATAACCTACTTCCCCAGCGTGGAGTTCATCTACCTCTACTTGATGGGGAGAGAGCACACCCAGCTCGTCGATTTCGTATTCTTTGCCAGAGGCCATCAGGCGGATGCGATCCCGACGGCTAAGGGTGCCATCAATGATTCGAAAATAAACAATGACACCCCGGTAGCTATCGTAATAGCTGTCGAAAATCAGAGCGCGTAATGGTTGCTCGGTGGTGTTTTCTGGTTCAGGGACAATTTCGACAATGGACTCTAGAATTTCGTCAATGCCAATGCCTGCTTTCGCCGACGCCAAAATGGCATTGCTACAGTCCAGACCGATGATGTCTTCGATTTCTTTCTTAACCCGCTCAGGGTCAGCTCCCGGTAAATCTACTTTGTTGAGAACGGGAATAATTTCAAGATCATTTTCTAGCGCCAGATAGACATTGGCCAAGGTTTGCGCTTCTACACCCTGGGAAGCATCTACCACCAGCAGTGCGCCTTCGCAGGCGGCTAAAGCACGGGACACTTCGTAGGAAAAATCAACGTGCCCTGGCGTATCAATCAGATTCAATACGTACTTCTCATCGTCCTGCGCCGTATAGTTCATGCGGGCGGCCTGCAGTTTGATGGTAATTCCCCGTTCTCTCTCTAGGTCCATCGTGTCGAGCACCTGAGCCTTCATGTCTCGCTCGCTAATGGTTTTGGTTTCCTGTAGCAACCGGTCGGCCAAGGTTGACTTTCCATGATCGATATGGGCAATGATCGAAAAATTGCGAATACGTGATACAGCTACGTCGGTCATGGAAACAGAATGCTCAGAGGAAAGAATACAGAAGCGCTTTGCTTATCTTAATGCGTTGTCTCAATACTTTGCTTATCCTTGAAATTAATCAGGATGCATCTTGAGGGACTTCTTTTAACCGATTTGAGCCTGTAACTTAAATTTTTAGCAAGCAAAACCATCTACTGCCACGCGCCATGCCGATAAGGTTTCGCGAAAGGGATGACCGTTGATTAATCCCATGACAAGATAAAAGATATCCAAACCGTCTTACCAACGGACGATCTAGTGTGTCTAGATACAAAGCTAACAGCATTGATTAACCTTGTGACCAGAGAATCTGGGGGTCTGTCATACTGCTGACGAGCAAGATTGGTATAGATGTTGCTGATCTAGACAGGGCAATCTCGTAAGCATTGTAAAGATAGGGCCCATAATTTCTTCCGGATTATGCGATCGCAAGTGACAGCTGACTCAGAACCTATGGTCGTTCCAGCCACAGTTGATAATTCGTCCCTCGAAGTCATTCACGATCCTGATGGCCAAATTGTGTCTATCCGGTGGCCCCAAACGCTACAAGAAAATCCCGATCGATACTTACACAAACCCATCAGCCAGCTATTTGGCCCAGTTGCGATTGCCCCCTATCTTGAGCGCGTCGCCCAGGTTTTAGCTGATGGTCAACCCCAGCAGTTTCAATGTGTTGTCCGCTGCGGTCCCCATCCCATCGGTCTGGACTTTCTCCTTAGCAGCATCGAATCCCCCGATCAGCCTGGCCACACATTGCTCAAAGGACAGGGCTCCATTCTCACCGTTGCTGACAGTGCCAAGATGCCTCAGCAACTCAGCACCATGGGTATCGTTGCGGACCCACCAGCCAGTGCCCAGGCCAGCCTCCTGACCAACATATCCAACTACCATGGCGTTCTCACCAACATCGCCTCCAATATTCGTAAAACCCTCGAACTCAAAACGATTTGGCAACAAACCGTTGACGGCTTGGGAAATCTGTTAGACCTACACCGCTGCTTGGTCTGTGACTACTCAGTCGCCATGCAAACCTTAGATGTGGTCGCTGAATTTCACCAGCCGCAGCTAGATCCCTGTTTGGGGCAAACCTTTGAACTCGCCAACAAATCAGATTTTCGGTGCACCATCAACACCCTTAAACCAGTCGTGTCAGATTTTGAACGGGAAGATAATGATTTTGGGCCATACACCGTTTTGACAGTCGCCACCTGCTATCGCGATGAGCCCAACAGTGTGCTGCTGTTACAGATGTCGCCAGAGCGGCCCTGGCACCCGCTAGAGATTGACCTGGTTAATGAACTGACGGACCAGGTCGGTACCGCCATCGCCCATGCCAAACTCTTTGAAGCCAGTCGCACCCTGGCCGATGACCTACAGCGGGTCAACGAGAAGTTAATTGAAAAAAATGATGAGCTAGAAGAAGCCAGACGCTATGCCGAAGAAGCATCTCGGCTCAAAAGTGAATTTTTAGCCAATACATCCCACGAGCTCCGCACCCCCCTCAACGGGATGATTGGCTTCCTGCGGCTGGTGCTAGACGGCATGGCCGATGACCCAGAAGAGCAGGAAGAGTTTATCGAAGAAGCCCACAAATCGGCCCTCCATCTGCTTAATCTAATTAACGATGTCTTGGACATCGCCAAGATTGAAGCGGGCAAGATGGAAATTGATTTGACCGCCATCAGCCTCCAGGAATTGTTTTCTGATGTGGAAAACTTTACCCGACCCCAGGCAGAACAGCGGGGGCTATATTTCGACATGAAAATGCCTGCTACCTTAGATGAAATTAAGCTGTATGGCAATTATCAACGGATTTTACAGGTCCTACTCAACCTGATTGGCAATGCCATCAAATTTACACCCGAAGGGGGAGTGACCATTAGTGCCGAGGTTAAACCCCAGAGTGTTCGCTTTCAAGGGCGTGTGTGGCCAGGCCATATCAAAATTAGCGTCGAAGACACGGGCATTGGTGTCTCTTTGGAAAAGCAAAATCGGCTCTTCCAAACCTTTAGTCAGGTGGATGGTGAGCGCACTCGACAATATGGTGGCACCGGCTTGGGCTTAGCCATTTCCCAACGTCTGATTGAGGCCATGGGCGGTAAAGTGCAATTTATTAGTATGGGCGAAGGCTTGGGGTCTACGGTTACCTTCACCATCGTTCTCTACCAAGAGCCTGTCATTGTGGCCGAGACAGAAGGCAAACAATCGGCGTAGGGGCGCAGCATCAGAGGTACTTGGGACGTTCTTGCTGGGCGATGTTGAGTGCTTGCTCGAGTGCATCCCACTGGTTTGTGTTGATGAGCTCGATCAGCGTATCTAGCTGGTAGCGATATTGCTGTAGCGCCTCTAGCAGAGCTGGACGGTTGTACTGGGCCATCATGGTGCCCAATTCAGGATTGCCACCGCCCACCCGACTGGTGTCGCAAAAACCACTGCTCGCTAGCTGCTGAGCCAGGGTTTTGACCTGGACGTCTGACTCATTTAAACAGGTGTGCAGCAGGCTGGCACTCACCATAACCGGTAGATGAGAAATAGCCGCCACTGCCCGATCGTGAGCGCTGGGTGTGGCGGTATAAACCTGGGATCCGAGTTGGGTTGCGATCGCAACCACTTGCTCTACATCCACTGAGCGGGTCGTTTCTATCGGTTTCACGTCATTTGGGCTCTGGCGAAATACCCCCAGTTCTGAGTCCGCCAGCCCCGACTCTGACTTGCCCGCCATCGGGTGCCCCCCCACAAAATTAGGCCAAAGCGCCGTCGCTGCCGCCACAATCTCCCCTTTCACTGAGCCCACATCCGTCACAACGGTCGACGCTGGTACAATCTCCAACAGCTGCCTCACCGTTGGCACAATCGTCGCCATCGGCGTGCAGATAAACACCACATCTACCTCAGCCATCAGGGACAAATTACAGGTTGCCTGGGTCACCACGCCTTGTTCACTAGCCGCCGCAACAGTAGCGGGTCGACGCGCCACACCGTAAACCCAATGGCCCAGCCGTCGCAAATCTAAACCCAAACAACCGCCAATCAGTCCTAAACCAACGATGCCAACGGTACGCGTTGGCTGTGGGGTCAAGGCATCGGTTGAGGACATTGGCATGGTGAAAAATGATAGTAATAACGCTGACAAATCAGGGTGAAAACGCTGACAGCCTGATGTCGGCCCATTAGCAATGAACAAAACACCCCAGGGGAGTATGTCACAATGAGACACACAACTTAGTTATTTCTTAGTTATTTGGCGATGGAGAGTCACAGCGAACGTGATTGAGGCAGAGGTTCACCAGCTACTCCGAAAATTTTTACGTCAGCAGGGTCATACCCAATGGCCCCACCACTTAACCATGGCACGGCTGGTGGCCAGAGCCCTGCGGCTAGGACGTAGTGCCCTGCTCCAGACGGGTAGCACCGCCGCCTATCGAGGACGCTATCGCCTCAGCTATCTTATGCCTGCCCTCGTGTGGCCAGGCCCCATTGTGTTGGTGGTTCCCGACACAATTCATCAACAGTTGGTACAGGACGAAATCCCAACGTTACTCCAAACCCTACCCACCATCAAATCGATTCAAATCGGCGATCGCTGGCCCAGTGAAGCCTTCCAAGGCATTTTAATCACCACACCCAGCGCCTGGTTATCAGCTCAGCTCAGCTCCACCAACCCCGGACATCAATCACAGCGTGGGGTACCTGCGTTTCCACCCAATATCGTTACCCTCATCGACGGCATTGCCCCCCTCATAGATTGGGCTAGAACCCAGCTGACCTGCAGTCTTGATGATGCGGATTGGCACCAATTGGGGCTAGCGTATCCCGCCCAGCAAGGGGTCATTCGGGATCTACGCGTCAAGCTCACCCATCTGGCGTTTCAGCATCCAGCGAACCCCTACAGCTGCTATCTGGCCAACACTGAGGAATACGCGTTACTCACTGAGTTATACAACCGTCTATCGGCCACTCCTTTGGGGCTAGAGGCATTGCCCCAAGCCTGGCAACAGTTTCACCAACAGCTAGAACGTGCCAATGGGATGGCCTGGCTGCAGCTGAACCGGGACTCAGGCCAGCTCGCCTTGCAATGTGCGCCGGTTAACCTAGCTGAGATGATGGCTCCGATCTGGCAACGACAGCCCGTGGTTTTGATTGGAGCAGCGGTGGATGAAGAGAAACGGGCTGATAGCTATCGCCAACGGTTGGGGTTAGACGATCTCACCTGCCTCAAGTTCACCCCCGATCGCCAACATGATGGCATCCAGCTTTATACCCCCGACCAGCTGCCCATGCCCAACAGCAGTCGATTCCCTAATGCGATCCTGCAAGAAATTCGTCATTTACTCCAGCTACCAGAAACTCGCACCCAACCAACCATAATTTTGGTGGGGGATACTCCCCTCAAAGCGCAAATTGGCTCAATTTTGGCGGCGGAATATGGGTCACGGGTACAGGTTGAAAAAACCGAACTAGAGCAAAATAGCATCCTAGTTACCGACTGGGACTTTTGGCAGGACTATCGACTTCGCTGCCCGTCTCCAGGGTTATTGATCATCACTACACTGCCCATTCCATCCTTAGAAAACCCTTTAGTGGCAGGCCAGGTGGCTTATTACAAACGATTACGTCAGGATTGGTTTCGCTTATTTCTATTGCCGACGGCACTACAAACGCTGCAACTTGCGATCGCACCCATCAGTGCTCAGCAAGGTAAAGTTGCCCTGCTCGACAACCGCGTCAACCATCGCAGCTATGGACGCATCATTCTAAAAACCCTCAACCCCATTGCCCAAAGTACCTACCTCGACCCCAACTGGTTAGCATCCGTAAACCAGACGCTATAATCGAGTCCAATAGAGTTGAGAAACCACCATGGGAGAAGCTAAGCGACGACAGTCAAAGCTAGGTGAAAACTACGGGGAACCCGAACGCATTTTTCCTTGGCTCCCCATCACTAAGCAGCAATCAGAAGCCTTCGTCACCTGGAGCAGTCGCGGCGCCTGGGCCGGCATTGTCGCCATGATCGTCTTATGGTTGACAGTCAGGTTTATAGGCCCTTTGTTTGGCTGGTGGACCCTGGCTCAGTAGAGCATCAGCCTCAGGCCATACTCAAAACAGTCAATTTTTTCATTAAAGTTAGTCAAACCGTTACAAAGAAGACCTTCTGCCTAGACAGATAGGCTTAAGGTAGCTATGGTGTGGCTAATGTCATAGTTTTATGACTGCCCTACTGGCAGTCATCCTTTAAAACCAGTTAATACATAGACGCAGCTTAACCTTATAGGCTTACACCGCGATAAAGGTGTTTCGCACATACCGTATGTCTCCCGTAGACAGATTGGGTAACTTGAATACAGCAGGCCGTCAGCGTTAGCTCACCATAATCACAGTAAGAGTTACTCCCATTCTCAACAATCGTCATAGGTCCCACCATCAATGGGCAATCGGTTGTATCGGCAAAATAAATTTATTTCTGCCTGATGGGTTTAACCCAGATTGAAAGTTAAGGAGAGCTAATAGAATAGTTTATAAAAAATATTAAGCAAAAATTAAGATTCAACATTACAATGTGACCGGTGGGAAGGAGAACGTAAATGTTTGTTCGACTTGCAGAGCAGCACCGCCAATTCGTAAAAGATTTGGTCCTAAATCTAAAGGCGTTAGCAATTGTCCTCGAAAATCAAGGATATCTAGCGTCATGTTACACCTGCGGTGATCAGCTCAACAGTGCTTCATTTATGGTCAGCTTAGGCAATGACCATCTGATCCGTTTTTTGGTTTCAGATTACGGTATCACATGGACAGAAATGCGAGATGACCGAGAGCTGATGAAACTAGAAGGTGCCGAAGCGATTAATCAGCTTCAGGAACTGGCTAATCTAGTGAAGTATCGCATTCAGCCGGTTGAGTATCAGGTTGCCTATCGTTCAGCCTAGACTTAGGTATAAGTTAATTCAAGATTGACTTGTGCTTAGCTTGCTAGTAAAAAATATCAGGTGGCTTATCCTACAATCGGCAGTCACTTAAGTTGTTATTGGATGAAAAAAGCCCCCTTTGGTTGAAGCCGCATCACTAAGCTGGGAACACAGGTACGTAAAAGCCAATTCGGTAAAGCTTCACTATGTTACTCAGGGTAGTGGCAAGCTCTTGATCCTGCTCCATGGGTTATTTGAGTTTTGGTATTCTTGGCGTCATCAGCTACCTTACCTATCCCGAGAATTTAAGGTGGTCGTCCCCGATTTACGCGGTTATAACGACTCCGATAAACCCCGTAACGGCTACGACTTAGATACGCTGAGTTCTGATATTTCGGCTCTAATTCATACCCTGGGCTATGAGAAAGCCCATGTTGTTGGTCACGACTGGGGTGGTGCCATTGCCTGGCACTTGGCCCGTAGCTTCCCAAATAAGGTAGATAAACTAGCCATACTCAGTACCCCCCAACGTTGGCAAACCGTCCTGACCCAAGGCATTTCCCAGAGCTGGGGACATTTGCAACGCAACTGGCACGTATTAGCGCTGCAAACACCAGGGATACCCCAATGGCTAATCAAAGAAAACTTGTCTTCTTTATTAACCTATCTTTTTCAACAGCAGGTTGTTAGAAAAAGTGCCTTTACCCAGGCAAATACAGACTTATACCAGGCAGCACTTCAAAAACCGGGTGTTATACCTGCTTTACTACAGCATGCTCGCCATTGCTTAAGCCTGAATGACTGGATCAATAGCTGGTTTAGTCCATCACGACTGTCTAATAATCCTATCGAATCACCCACGTTAATCATGTGGGGTGAAGACGATAATTTAGTACCGGCAACTGGACTTTTTTCTCCAGATTCATCACGTCAAAATATTACTAGTCGGTCCATCGCTGACTGCGGTCACTGGATTCAGCAAGAAGCTCCTAACAGCGTTAATCGAGAACTTCTAACTTTTTTAAGCTAGCTATATGTTTGAATAGAGTCTAACCAACCTACTCATATAAGGTAGGTTGGTTAGACTCCATTTTTTCATCTGATATGGAAAAAGAAAAAATACGGATGTCTTGGGGGCTTATATCCGGAAGATTAGCCATTTTTTCACAGTTTTTCCGGGCAAGCTCAAGGTTTTGTAGAAATACTGTGGCATATCCCTTATCACTTAATTTTTAACGAATACTGTACCTGGAAATTCGCTTTTTGAATCCATATAGTCAACCCGTTAATAGGGTTGAAACTTAACGTTCTTTCTGAACACTTTTATGGCTTATCCAAACAACCTAGCTGAGTATCGGATGATGCTGTCTGCTGAAAGTGAGACAGACAGCATGTCTAAGTTAGGTTTATTTCAGGCGTTCTCTAGACTCTATGAGCATGATCGTGAGCTCCTGGATGACATCCTTGCCATTGATACCAATGCTCAACTGCCGGTGGCTAACTATATACAAAGTATGGTTTGCGAGCAGCAAGTTTATATCGTCAGCAACCTCGTAACGGGTAAATCAAAACGTTTTTGCTCTACAGACAGTCTCTGGACGATTGGCCGCGATCCACGTCAGTCAGACATTGCTATCCCAGACAAACGCCTCTCTCGGTGTCACGCTGCGTTGCAGTACAGCCCTGCACAAGGATTTGTACTCTCCGATCTAGAAAGTACCAACGGCACCTACGTAAACGGGAACAAATTGCAAAGGGTCTACGCCCTCAGGGATGGCGATCGCATCCGCATTGGTAGCTCTCTCTTTTATTTCTTTAACTGTGGCGCAGACACGAGCCATGGAGATACATCCGCCAATGCCATCGACAGTACTGAAGGTGGTGGCAAAACTACCATCCATTAAGCCCACACCTCCCTGAGAGCACTGCTGCCAACAACAGCAATAGAGGCAAAGCTAGACCATCAATTAGAAAACGCCTAAGCTTTTGTTGCCTTTTTATCAGTTTTAGCCTTGCTAGCAGCTGTACTTTTTTCAGCAGGAGCCTCATCGCTAGTTTCAGGCGGGGCGGCAGCTGTATCAATTTCTAAGACCTGGCGTAGCTGCTGATCAATCTCGGTAGTTACCTCTGGATTATCAAACAAGTAACGAATCGCATTATCACGACCCTGACTAATATTCTCGCCTTTGTAGCTGTACCAGGCCCCCATGCGGCTCAGAATATTATGCTCTTCTGCAAGGTCAACGATACAACCGAGGGTAGAAATACCTTCGCCAAAGATAATGTCGAATTCGGCAATCTTGAAAGGAGGCGCAATTTTATTCTTGGCTACTTTAACCTTGGCTCGAATACCAAACTGATCGTTTCCTTTTTTAAGCGTTTGAATGCGGCGAATATCTAAACGTACCGAAGCGTAAAATTTGAGGGCATTTCCGCCGGTCGTTGTCTCAGGATTACCGTAGGTGACGCCGATCTTAAGACGCAGCTGGTTGAGGAAAATGACCGTACAGCCAGATTTACCGATATTACCTGTGATTTTCCGTAGGGCCTGACTCATCAGCCTGGCTTGAAGACCCACGTGAGTGTCACCCATTTCCCCTTCAATCTCAGCCCGAGGAACTAGAGCCGCGACGGAGTCAATCACCACCAAATCAATGGCGGATGAGCGGACAAGCTGGTCAACAATTTCTAAGGCCGCTTCCCCTGTATCTGGCTGGGATACTAGCAGATCATTAATATTGACACCGAGGGCTTCTGCATAGACCGGATCTAGAGCATGTTCAGCATCGACAAACGCGGCCACGCCACCCTCTTTTTGAGCTTCGGCAATGGCATGCAATGCCAGGGTGGTTTTACCAGAACTTTCTGGACCATAAATTTCGATAACCCGGCCCTTGGGCAACCCACCCCCCAGGGCTAAATCTAGGGTCAGCGCCCCCGTGGGAATGGTCTCAACCTTCATGCGCGTCGCATCCCCTAAGCGCATGATGGTGCCTTTACCAAAATTGCGCTCAATTTGACCGAGCACCATATCTAAGGCTTTTTTGCGCTCGTTGTTTTCGGTGGATGTTTTTGCCATGCTGCCTAAGTTTTTTTAGATAAGGGTTGCCGAGTTCAGCAATTATAAGCTCACAATGTGAAAGCGAATTGTACTGATGTGGGTCACATAATTGAGCCCAACATGCACATCATGCCCACGTTTGTGATTGTACCCAGAAAACATACAAATGTACTATTAAAATTCTCTTTAATTGTACAAATACTCCGGCCCTCTCTATGACAGCAGCGAACACATTAGACTTCAAGGCAGTGAGTGTAGCCGGTGTCACCGAATACATTCAGCTGCTGCTAGAAGGTGACGAACAGCTACGTAATATATGGGTGATCGGAGAGGTTTCTAGCGCTCGCCAGCACGGGAGTGGCTGCTTTTTTTCGCTGCAAGAAGCAGATGGATCGGCCACATTAAGTGCCGTAGTTTGGCGTAGTCAGCTGCCAAAGCTCAGTGTGATGCCAACCGTGGGTGAGCAGGTAGTGGTGCTGGGCCAGCTCAAGGTTTATCCAAAACGAGGTAGCTATCAGCTAACAACTTGGCAGGTCCTACCTGCGGGCGCAGGTCTGCAGGCGCTACGTTACCGTCAGTTGCGCAATCGATTAGCCAGTGAAGGGCTGTTAGATGACGCCAATAAGCGCCCTCTACCCACGTTTCCTAACTGTATCGCGGTGGTGACATCCCCTCAGGCCGCGGCTTGGGGGGACATTCAGCAGACTCTGACCCAACGGCATCCGGGGTTGCGGGTGCTGCTATCACCGGCCATTGTTCAAGGGGAACAAGCACCCAGGTCTATTGTGAAGGCTATTGAGCGCGTCAGTAAGGATGGCCGAGCTGATGTATTGCTGCTTGGCCGCGGCGGTGGCGCAACCGAGGATTTGGTATGTTTTGATGATGAGCGGGTTGTACGTGCGATCGCAACCTGTCCTATTCCTGTGATCACCGGCATTGGCCATGAACGGGATGAATCCCTCGCAGACCTGGTTGCAGACGCCTGTGCCCACACCCCCACCGCTGCCGCAGAACAAATCGTACCGGCCCTAAGTAACCTGCGTTACTTTCACACACAGTTACTACAGCGTCTGGCCCAGGCTACAGGCACAAAGCTCTATCAAGAAAAAAACAATCTACAGCAGCTATATCTACGGCTACAGCGCTTAAAACCCGATAGCCAGAGAAATCAAGCACAGCTGGCTCAGCACTGGCGCATACAACGTCTGCTACAAGCCTTACAGCAACAGTTTCAAGCCAGACAGCATCAGCATCAGTTGCTCACCGAAAAGCTAGCTACCCTAGACCCGAATGCAGTCCTACGGCGAGGCTATGCCCTAGTGAGAGAAGCGTCAGGCAACGTAGTCTCCCAAGCAAATACACTGTCTCCCGGCGACCACATTTCTGTCCGCCTCGGTCAGGGACATATCGAAGCAGAAGTCCTGAACATCACCCAAAAGAAGTCGTCGTAATATTCTTCAACACTATGCCTAGAGCCAAAAAATCTGCTGATAACTGGGACTATGAAGCCGCTGTTGAACAAGTGGAGGCCATCATCACCGATTTAGAAACCGGCGATCTGCCTCTGGCCAATATTTTTGAGCAATTTGAAAAAGCAGCCACTGAGCTGAAAAAATGCGACACCTTTTTACAAGCTAAGCAACAACAGGCCCAGCTACTGATTGAAACCCTGATGCCAGATGATGTTGAGTAGGTATATAGACATCTAGATCAGCGCAATGTTAGCCCTGGTAGGTACCTAGCAAGATTGTGAATGCGGTCCCTTTCCCATGAATGCTACTGACGGAAATAGACGCACCACAGTGGACCAATAGCTGCTGCACCAGGGTTAGCCCCAGACCGCTACCCTCAGACGTACTGCGATAAAACGAGTTAAAGACCTGTGGTAGAGCAGAAGGCACAATACCCTGCCCATCATCTTGAATCACTAGCGCCACTTTGCCATCGCGACGGTGATGGGCCGTCACCCAAATACGTCCATTATTTTTGGTAAATTGAATGCTATTGCTCAGCAGACTGATCAAGACCTGCTTGAGGTGAGCTTCTAATGCCAATACGGGTGGCAACTGATTGGACACCGTATAGGCCAATAAAATATTGCGCGCTGTGGCGAGGGGTTGATAGGTGCTGACGACACCAGGCACTAAATCTGACAGCTGAACTTTTTCTAGGGCAGTCGTCTGCGGCCCAAGCTGAAGCGCCAGTAACTCGAACACATTATTGATGAGGTGGCTTTGTCGATCGCAGGCCTGGCTAATCATGAGCAAATAACGCTCGCGCTGCTCTGGCTTAAGCTTAGGCGAACTAAGCAGGGTCAGGGCAGTCTTGATGGTGGTTATGGGGTTATTGAGCTCTTGGGCAGCGGTTTTGAGAAACAGAGGCGTGACCTCTGACGCAGATGAGCGCGTTGTCGACGTTATACCTCGATTGGACGAGGCTAACGCTGGTGACCTTGCCGTAGAAGCATCCATAGTGATTCCAAATGCGCCCAGGGCGGATTAGATTACGTATCTATGCCTCCTAGGGTAGTTAAGGCAAATGGGGGATAAATGAGTATTTTCACCTAACTTTCCGTACTAGCACGGAGCTGGGAATCACAGCCAAAACCAATGAATTAGGAAGCTAGACGTAGTTTGAGGGCGAGCTGAGACTGCTCACGATCGTCAAAATGAATCTTCTCAGTACCTAAAATTTGATAGTCTTCGTGGCCTTTACCTGCAATCAGCACCCCATCACCTGGCTGGGCAGAGAGAATGGCTTGCTGAATGGCGGCAGCGCGATCGCAAATCACCTCATCCTCACCCAAGTCAGCCCCAATCCCAGCTACCACATCGGCTAAAATCGCCTGCGGGTCTTCAGTCCGCGGATTATCCGAGGTCACCACTATCCGATCAGCCAGCTCGTAGGCAATGCGTCCCATCTGGGGTCGCTTGGTGCGATCGCGATCGCCACCACAGCCAAATACACATACCAACTGCCCCGAAATAAATGGCCGCGCGGCCCGCAGCGCATTTTCCAAGCTGTCGGGGGTGTGGGCATAGTCCACAATCACACTGACATCTTGGCTGGCATTCACCTGTACCCGCTCCATTCGACCAGGCACACCGCTAAAGTCTCTCAAGGCAGAGGTGACAGCGTTAAGGGGTACTCCCAAATGCAACGCGGCCCCTGAGGCTGCTAATACATTCTCCAAATTAAATTTACCCACCAAAGGAGACGTCAACGGCGCTGCCCCCATGGGGGTAACCAAGGTGCCGACCATTCCGGTGGCGCTGTAGCTGACGTCAGTGGTATGTAAATCAGCCGTGGTGTCAGTAATGTGATAAGTCCAAACGTTCTCAGGACTGAGCCGGTCCACCAGCTTTTGCCCATAGGGATCTTTACTATTAATGATGGCCCGCCCCTTTAGATAATCGGGACTAAACAGTAGGGCCTTAGCCTCAAAGTAATCCTCTAGATTTTTGTGATAATCCAGATGGTCCTGGGTGAGGTTGGTAAATACCGCCACATCAAACGGGCAGCCCCAAACTCGCTTTTGAGCTAGGGCATGGGAGCTAACTTCCATAATGGCGTGCTGACAATCTGCAGCGACCACCTTAGCCAGCTCACGTTGTAAATCGACGGGGAATGGCGTGGTATGAACCGCCGTTTCTTGATGTCCTGGCCAACGCGTGTAGAGAGTGCCGAGTAACCCAGTGGGTCTATCAGCTGCATTCAGTAAATATTCAATAATGTGGGTAGTGGTGGTTTTGCCATTAGTACCGGTAACCCCCACGAGGTTTAATGCCCTGCCAGGATAGCTATAGAAAGCGGCAGCAATTTCACCACAGGCCGTGGCAATATCCTGAATGGGAATGAGCAACGTAGAGCTGTCTGGGGCTGGCTGTTTGCGTAAAGCACTGGGGGAAATAATGGCTGCGATCGCACCTTTCTCCAGGGCACTTGGCCAAAACTCCCCACCGTCTACACGAGTGCCCGGCATACCAATAAACAAGTTGCCTGGCTGACAAGCCTTGGAATTAGTACACAGTCCGGTAACCGAATGATCGAGAAGCGGATGGTCAATGGCAGGCACCAACCCAACAGGGAGCTGTGCCAATAAGTCACGCAGCGTCATACAGTCCTCACCCAAATATTTGCCGCTATTTTGCCTCAAAGGGGCCTCACTAGCATCTGCAATGTTTGCCGTTATGCCGTCTCAAAGGGGCCTAGATAGGTTTGCAACATTTTCTCTAACTGCCGCAGCGGGGCCCTTGGTGACAAGCGAGGCAATGGCTGTTCCTTTTCGAGTTCATCCGTTTCAGGATAGTGAATCAAACGGCACAGCACCGGGATTTCATATTGATACTCCGCAAACCAAGCAGGATTTTGGGTAATGTCCCGAGATTCGATCTCAATGGGCAAATGCTCCAATTGCGCCAGCTTTTCCTCTAGACCTTCGCAGAGGTGGCAACCTGGTTTTGTGTAAAAAATGAGCTTTTTCATACCTGCCATTGTCCTACGCTAGGAGGGAAAAATTTGATCATTACGGTTAACGCCTCTAGAAAGGATCGGATTAATCTACTTTTCCCCGGTGGGTTATGAGGGATTATTGCGATAGGATATTCCAGTGATCGTTTATGGGCTAAAACCCCACTCACACCTATGGTTTCTTGTGTCGACGCACAGTCACGTAACCTGATTCAGTCCGCTAAACAGCTTGAGTTTGACCCCAGCAACCTCGATCTACCCGAGCTGAACCGCCGATTTGAAACAGCCACTCCCCAGGAAATTTTGGCTTGGGCCATAGCCACCGTTCCAAACTTGGCCCAGATGACCTCCTTTAGCATGGGGGCTGTCACCCACATGCTTTACCACGAGCTACAGGCATCTATCCCTGTCATTTTCTTGGATACTCTACACCTATTTCCAGAGACCTTGCAGACAGCAGATAAGGCAAAACTCGTTTACAACCTAGACCTCCACACCTACCGAGCCGCCGCCAGCTATGACGACTTTGTCACCTGTTATGGAGACAACCTTTGGGAACGCGACGTGGATCGTTTTCATCACGTAACCAAGGTAGAACCGATGCAACGCGCGCTAGAGGAGCTATCGGTGCAGGCATGGATCACTGGCCGCCGTCGCGACCAGTCAACTACTCGACAGGCGATGCCAATTTTGGAACTTGACAACGATGGACGCCTAAAAATCAATCCCCTGGCCAATTGGACCCATAAGGATCTATGGCGCTACACCTTTGCCAACGGTGTTTTATATAACCCGCTGCACGATCAAGGTTATACCAGCATTGGCGATCGCCCCCTGACCACCAAAGTCAAAGTAGGTGAAGACGAGCGCGCTGGGCGCTGGAGGGGAAGCGTCAAAACCGAATGTGGCATCCATGGATAAGACAACCGGCAAAACGTATGGACACTATTGACAAATAATTCTTTATAGATTCCGAAATTTTTAAGGGCAGGCTTGATTTGTTAAGTGACAGCCAACACTATATTTGGTCAAAACCAGACCAAATACTCAGGGGCTAACATTTACTTAGCAATGGCACAGGCTCATGGAATCCTTGAATGACTCAACCGCACAGCTATGGCGCAGCGTATCCGTAGGTGGTAGCGGCGGCAGATTTTTTTCAGACATTAGCTGGCCACCCCAGGCGAGCGCTCGGCTTCTAGCTCAGAAGGCCACACCGGTCGAGGTCCGAATCCGGGTAGGGCGCAATGTCGACCAGGTTCAAATGCGGTGGGAATCCGGCGAATTATCAACCCACGGCGGCGATGGCTCAACCCTAGAGTCATTTGTTCTAGATAAAAACGAATATATTACCAATGTTTTGCTGACGGCCCCTGGTGGTCGCTATGTCGGCTCCATCGAGATTCTTACTAGCCAAAATCGCAGTGTGATTTTTGGAAGACCTGCTGGCAGAGTGACTGATTTACAGGTGCCACCCAACCATCAGGTGATTGGCTTTTATGGTTCCAGCGGTCGCTGGATCGACAACCTCGGTGTAATTGCTGTGCCCGTCGTGGGTCAAACCACTCCTGGTCGTCCGACCCCGCCTAAGCCGGAACGTCCTTCCGACGGGTTGCTAGGGGCGATTCCCCGCGCCGGTATTGAATTAATCAAGGAATTTGAGGGATTTGCTGAGCCCCTAGCGGATGGTCGCGCGAAAGCCTATGCCGACCCACTCCGAGGATGGGAGGTGCCCACTATTGGCTATGGCACCACTCGCTACCCTGACGGAGTCCAGGTAAAACAAGGCGACATTATCAACAAAACCCAGGCTGAAGACTATCTAATTGACCATGTGGATAAATCTTGCCGCAAATCAATGGAGAAGATTCCCACCTGGAGCCGCATGAATAATAACCAGCGAGGGGCAATCTACAGCTTTGCCTATAATCTGGGCTCAGGCTTTTATCGGGGCTATAACTTTGAGTCGATCACTCGGGTGTGTGATTCGCCTGAGCTTTGGAAAGACCATGGCTGGATAGCGGCTCAGTTTGTTAAGTATAGAAACCCAGGTACGTCAGTCGAAGAAGGATTACGCCGTCGTCGCTTGGCGGAAGCGGATTTATTCTGTCAGCCGGTAACCTCATCCACCCCCAATTGGGATGACGACCATGATGAGGCCGGTGAAGCGGGCGATCGCAAACCGGAAGATCGGCTGGAGCGCATTGAGCGCGATGTGGCTGGCAATAAAGCCGTTGGGGCTCAGCTCACCACGGCTATGTCCTTTGACACGCTAATTACGCCCCACATCACCTATGGTGAATTTGCTCTGTATAACGAGGCGCGACGCTTTCGTCATAACTATCAGTGCAAAACAGCCTATGAAATCTGCCTTTTCCTAGAACGCTGCCGTGAGTATTTTGGCGGTAGTCCGCTGGTGATTACCTCCGGCTACCGTCCTCCTGAGGTCAATGCTAAAGTCGGTGGCGCTCGGCGCTCTGAGCATTTGTATGATGCTCCCGATACAGGCGCCGTAGATTTTTACATCAAGGGAGTGAGCGTTTACGAAGTGGAAGCCTGGTGCGACCAAACCTACCCTTACAGCATTGGCTATGGGGCCAAACGAGGGTTTGTCCATTTGGGCATGCGTCCTGGTAAACCTCGGGTTCGGTGGGTCTATTAAAGGCAGGCTTCTACGGGTAGGCTGGTAAAGCACAATAGCTAGATGGGCACACGGTGGATTTTTCGGCCTTGCCGACAACGGCATTTATTCGCCCTGATGGCGAAAATCGAGATGAAATCGCATCTCTTTTACACCAGGTAGTGGATCTATTGGTTGACGCCATGGCTCAGGCAGCGGCTCGCTCTCCGCTACCTGAGTCTTTGGTGTCGAAAACCTGGAGTCAGCTGCCCCAAGGAGCAGTTGATGAGGACAGGCTTTTGAAAGAGTTGCGATCGCAACTCTTCCATTCCATGAATGCCGCCCATCCAGGCTACATCGGCCACATGGACTCCATCCCCACCACCATGTCTGTCATTGGAGATCTGCTGGTCGCTGCCCTCAACAACAATATGTTGAGCGTCGAAATGTCACCGCTCTTCTCACGGTTAG
Organism: uncultured Leptolyngbya sp.; assembly: GCA_937899365.1. Classification (GTDB taxonomy): domain Bacteria; phylum Cyanobacteriota; class Cyanobacteriia; order Phormidesmidales; family Phormidesmidaceae; genus Leptothoe. The sequence continues at coordinate 10,147 of CALBPH010000503.1, read as the reverse complement.
AAACCACCGTTTTACAACAGATCACCCAGCTATTTGGCCTGGGTCCCCAAGCTAACGGCGTCTTAGTCAGCGGTGGCAGTCTAGCCAATCTCCAAGCGCTACTTGTAGCCCGCAATATTGCATTTAATGCCCTAGACCATGGCATCCCCCAGGGACAACAGCCCGTGTTTTTTGTCTCAGAAGTTGCCCATACATCCTTTAAAAAAGCCGCAATGGTCATGGGATTGGGAACCAAAGCAGCCATTCCAGTAGCAACCAACCACAATTCTCAAATTAACCTCGACGACCTCAAGACCCGGCTAACCACAGCCAAAAACCAGGGGCAGACTCCCTTTGCCATCGTCGCCACCGCTGGCACAACCGTCACGGGCAGCATTGATCCAATCGCCGAGATGGCTAATATTGCTAAAGCTCACCAGCTCTGGTTTCACGTCGATGCGGCCTATGGCGGAGCGGTTATGTTTTCCAACCACCATCGTCATCAGCTAGCAGGCATTGAACAGGCTGACTCAGCCACTTTTAACCCACAGAAATGGTTATATGTAGCCAAAACCTGTGCCATGGTGATGTTCCGTCAGTTTGACCTGCTCCAGCACCAGTTCAGAGTTCTCGCCCCCTACATGCACGATCACGACGATTGGCCCAATCTGGGGGAACTCACCGTTCAAGGAACCCGGCATCCCGATATTCTCAAGCTTTGGTTATCGCTACAGCACATTGCAAAAAACGGCTACAGCGCCATCATCGATCACAACTATGCCCTGACCCAAACCTTTACGACTGCCGTCAAAGCCCGCTCTTTTCTCACGCTAGCCAGCACCCCCCAAATGAACCTAGTGTGTTTTCGAGCAGAGCCCGCCGGACTACCCATAGAAGAGTGGGATAGCTGGAATCAAGGGTTACAGCAGTGGCTCTTAGAAAAAGGCAACACCTTTCTTTCACTGCCGATATATCGAGGACAACGCTGGCTCAAGGCTGTCTTGCTCAATCCATTCACCACAGCTGAGCACATTCACACCCTATTTGCCCACATAGATTGCTATCACGCATCCCATCGAAGCTCTTAACCCTTGACGTCCCTGACTAGGACAAAGATACTGATAGCGACAGCTCACAACCACCCTCCTGAGCACAAGCACCCATGGTTAAGCTTCTTCATCTCTCCGATATCCACATGGGTAGTGGCTTTAGCCATGGACACATCAATCCGGTCACAGGTCTCAATTCCCGCTTAGAGGATTTTACGGCCACACTCAAACGCTGCATCGATCGTGCCCTCAGTGAACCCGTAGATCTGGTGCTATTTGGCGGTGATGCCTTTCCCGATGCCACCCCTTCACCCGTCATCCAACAGGCCTTTGCTCAACAGTTTCAGCGATTAGTTAAGGCCCAAATTCCCACAGTATTGCTCGTGGGCAATCACGATCAGCACTCCCAAGGCATGGGCGGAGCCAGCCTATGCATTTATCGCACCCTCGGGGTGCCCGACATTGTTGTGGGCGATAGTTTAACCACCCATCGCATCGCAACCAAAGCGGGCCCTGTCCAGGTGATTACCCTTCCCTGGCTCACCCATTCCACACTACTGACCCGTCCAGAAACCGAAGGTTTGTCCCTAGGCGAAGTCAATGAACTGATGCTCGACCGCTTACGCGTGGCCCTAGAAGGCGAGATCCGTCAGCTAGAGGCAGATATTCCCAGCATTCTCTTGGCCCATCTAATGACAGACACAGCCAGCTACGGAGCTGAGAAGTTTTTAGCCGTGGGCAAAGGGTTTACCGTTCCGATGGCCCTACTAGCTCGTCCTTGTTTTGACTATGTCGCCCTCGGCCACGTGCATAAACACCAAATCCTCTGCCAGAACCCACTGGTGGTATATCCCGGCAGCATTGAACGGGTGGACTTTAGCGAAGAGAAAGAAGACAAAGGATTTATCCTAGCTGACGTTCAATCAGGCCATACATCAGTTAAGTTTTGTCCCCTACCCGTACGCGCCTTTAAAACCATTGAGGTAGATGTCTCTACCGCCGATTCACCCCAGGCACAGTTAGAAACAGCCCTGACCCAAGCCAATATCACCGATGCTGTGGTGCGCCTAGTCTACAAACTCAACCCAGCCCAAATTGAACAAATTGACCATGCTGCCTTACACCAAGTCCTGACCAAAGCCCATTCATATACCATCCATCCTGAACTGATTAGTCAACTCACTCGCCCTCGGCTACCCGAACTCACCGCCGACCATAGCCGCGACCCATTAAGTGCCCTACAAACCTATTTAGCTAATCGCGAAGACCTCGCTAAACTGAGCGACGATATGTTGCGGACAGCCCAGACGTTGCTCAACGATGAGGAGAGCAACCATGAACTAGAGACAGCCCTGGCCACAGACACTGCCGATGAAAAGCAAAACCAACAGCTGAGACTGTTGTAGGTCTTATAAAAGCTACTGCCACACTGTCACAGCTGAGATATCCCTTGCCCCAAACCCAGACAAACCCTGGTCAGAAAATCTAGATTCAGCGTATCCAGGGTATCGGTTGCGCGATGGTAATGTGGATTTCGTAAATCAGCCGTATCCGTCACCATAATTGCGTTGTAACCTTCATCCCAAAAAGGGGCATGGTCGCTGCGTCGAGTAGCCGGTAAGGGACGTCCGTAATTGACCATGGGTAAACAGGCACAGCCAACACCAGCCCCACTAAAAGCACGATTAAATCGCCACAGCATGGGTATCGTCTGCCAGTTACCAATCAGAGCAATAAAATCCGCCGTCTTGGGATAGATATTATCCATACCAGCCACCGGGTAGGTCTGACCAGGCGATGATTGGCTAGCACAGTACCCCAGCATTTCAAGCGATAGCATCAGGTGAACGGGCTCACCTTGAAGTGTCTGCACATAGGCACGGCTACCCACTAGACCATATTCTTCTAAGTCAAACGCCACTAACCGCACAGGCCGTCTTGGTGGTTGCGCTGAAAATAGTCGCGCCAGCTCTAACAACACGGCTACCCCCGTGGCATTATCATCAGCACCAGGGCACCCAGGCACCGCATCATAATGAGCCCCGATCACCACAGGTGCCAATGCTTGCCGACCGGGAAGACTAAGACAGAGGTTGTAATGCTCCCGACCCCGATTACCAAAGGCCATGGGTACAACAGCCCCCCACTGCTCTAACTGTGACTGAATATAACGCTGAACGTAATAATGTCCGTAGGTGGCTATGTAAGGGTCTCTCTCACGAATCAACTCCTGTAGATGGGAAACTAAACGGTTTTTGAGCGTGTCATTAACCATATGAGCCTGCGGTGACAGTCATCAGGGTTTATAGATGAACGCTATCACTATCAAGTATTTTTTCTGGCCAAAAGATTATTTTTACTTATTAGCGATCTCAAAGTACAAACATCTTATTCCCCGGCAACGGCTTATACCTTCTAGTGTTTACCCATTAGATTTCACTAGCCCGAGTCTCTAAGCAGTTTAGGAACTGCTGACAGAACCTATCAATGCTTAGAACAGACTGTATACTTAGGAGATTGTGATTTTAGATACAACATCTGAGCCAGACACCAGCGTTATTTTCCTCTTCTGGCAGCAGCTACCATCAAAAGTTTTGAGATTACGATTTCAAAATTTGGCTGGGAGTTGCTTTTTGACCAAAGTGTTCATCTGTCAGTTCATCTATGTTTGATGTACCGGTTCTGGAAGTAACCGTCTCCTCAGCTCCCACAGTTATTAACAGTGTGAGCAATACCAATCCACTATCTTTATCCAAATCGACGATTTCTTTAGCTTTATTAAGCGCTTTAGCCGCACTGCCAACACCAGTCAGTGCCAGCCCAGATATAACAGCCGCAGATCTAGAATCGACCGAACTCTCAAATCAGACCTTATTTTCTCAGAACTCTTTTCAGCTGCTAGAACCACTCGACCTAGCCGATGCAGCAGACTCCTTAGAGACGATTTTTTCTCTACCGTTGCAGCTCAATGCTCCGTCTGAATCTTCGGATGCCAAGCCTTCGCTTGCCACATCCCCACCTGAAAATGCAATACCGCCCCTAAAGGCAACGGCATCAGATAGTGCTGATAAAGCAGCCGTTAGTAATTTACAACCTGTAGTTACAGATCTGGCTAAGCCCACTCCAGCTGGGTTAAGCGAGCATTTAAATCAATGTTTGGATGCACCTCCTGAGCATACTCAGGGCATTACAACGTTTCAAATTTTGCGCCAAGGTACGGTCATTGGTGAAGCGAGTGACATCAATAGTCCTGACAAAGCCGTAGAGTTTTTCCAAGCAATACTGCTGTCTAAAGAACTTATTCCCCATGAGATTACCCCCATTTTGGGCGGTGAACAGCCCGCCATTCGCTTAAGTAGCGAGGTACTAGTACAGGTGACGCATCAACCTGGGGCCGACAGCAATATTGCCTCTGGGCATCAACCTGAAATCAGCAGCGAGTGGGCCGCCATCACCTGGAGCGACCATTTACGCCAGGTGATGGGAGCTCCTCCTTTAGACGCTGGCGATGTTCAAGTCATGCTCAAGGGGTTTCAACCCTCTGATCAACAGCTCAATGGCCTTGCATCTTGGTATGGGCCCTATTTTCACGGACGTCTAACCGCCAATGGAGAAACGTTTGACCAAAACACTCTGACGGCTGCCCACAAATCCTTACCGTTTAATACGGTTCTACAGGTACGCAATCTAAAGAACAATCGCTCGGTCGTCGTCCGCATCAACGACCGAGGGCCTTATATCGGGAAACGATCTCTAGATTTATCTAAGGCCGCAGCTCAGTGTCTGGGCAGTGAAAAGCTAGGAGTAATTCCTTACGAGGCAGTGATTTTAGAACAGCCTTCGGAAGAGTTAGCAGCCAACTAAACCCATCAAACAACGCGTACCCTACCAATCAATACCTCGCCTGAAGGGACATGTTTATGACATAGGGTCAACTAACCAGCCTGTCCCCGATTACTGATTACCAGGTTGGGTCGACATACAGGTTAATCACATAGGGAGACTGGGTTTCGGGTACCGCAGAAATACATGCACAAATAGGATCCTCTTGCCCCTCAATTTCAACCTCACACGCATGACATGACCCCATCAGGCAGCCAGTGGGGATACTGACTCCCGCTCGCTCAGCCACTTGCAAAATGGGCTCTCCTGGGGCTGCCGACACCGTGACATTGTCAGGCAGAAAACGAACCTCAACACTCATAGAATGTCCGTTGATTTGAATTGACAAGAAACAGTCATAATCCTATCGCAAGAATTCTAGAGGCAGGTGCTAGCCTCCCATAGTCATCGTCTGAGTTACCTCAGCAGATGCTTCTAAATAGAGGCGTTTGGTATGCCACCATGCCTGCATTTCACGGGAAAATGTGTGGGTATACAGGGTAATCACAATAGGCTGGGCGCGATACCCCTGGCCGACAATTTCAACACAGTAAGATGGGTGACGCTTAGTAGATAAATCAACGATAAATCGGCGGCCAATCCGTCGCCAGCTCGGTTCCTTTCCCCGCCACTGCAGGCGACAACAGGGCCAAGGCAGCTGCTCGCGATCAAATAGTCGACAACAGGGCCCGCTAACACGATATGTCAAATGGGCACCAGGGCTTTGAAAAATATGCCCCGTAGGCCAGGGATGCTCACCGATGGGAGGCTGGGAGGATACTATCAACTGACTGAGCCCGACAGAACAGGTTTAGACTAATGGCACACATTACTGCATTAGAAAAATCGTGCCACAGCCCAGCCTATGATTTAGAACAGTAGTGTACGAAATTTTGTAGGAAAATTCTATGGCTGATACCATCACTCCAGCTGTTAGCGATCGCATCTGCAAACATATGAATGACGACCACGCTGACGCAGTACTACTCTACGCCCAGAAATTTGGCGATGCCATCACCGCCACTGCTGCCACCATGAAAGCTATCGACACTGATGGCATGGACCTAGACGCCATCGTTGACGGTCAAAATACCATCGTACGTATCAGCTTTGAACGTCCCTTGGTTGACGCCAAGGACGCTCACCATGTGCTAGTCGACATGCTAAAGCAGGTAAAGCAGCCTAGCTAAAGCCAGCCATGAGTTTTGAGTCATCAGTAATGCTCAAGTTGGTGGGCACTCGTCCATTGGGCATGAACTACTCAAAACTCATACACATGCCCACTTATCTATGGGGCATACGTGGGGAAACTACAGCTCTAAATCAGTCACCGGAACATTACAAGCCCGTCTGTAATCATTGCCCCCCCAGTAGGTAGAACCACAGAGGTTGGCTCCCCTGAGGTCAATGTCGTGGACAAACGTGGATTCAAAATTCGTGCGCTGTAGCTGGGAGCCCACAAACTGAGTTTTATCAATAAATGCTTCAAAAAAATTTGCCTCCGTCATATCTGCACCGGAGAAATCACCATAGTTGAGCAGTGCGCCCGTCAAATCTGCTCCCACAAATTTAGCCGGAAACTCAATTAGTTCCCCCTGACTATCAGTAATATCACTCACCAGAGTCAGCGCCCTGACATAAGACAAATTTGTCGAGCGCAGGTCAGCGCCTGAGAGATTAGCGCCATCTAAAACGGCATAGAAAAAGTTGGCTTCTTCCAGGTTGGCACCTTCTAGATTGGCACCCGAGAGATCCAACCGTCGCAAATCTGCTTGCCGCAGGTCACAGCCTGGACATTCATTGGTCTCAATCAAACGTTTGAGGTCAGCATCATCCACAGCTTGAGCCGTAGATGCGTGGAGCAAGACTAGGGTAAATGCTGTGACGACTGGCAAAGCGACCGGACTGCCACCGCAGTGCCGTAACCACTGGGTTATTCCTTGAACCATGGGTTGCATCCTCTAACGGGTCTTCCAAAACACCTCTATCGTGTCAAATTCACCACGAAGGCGGCAAGCCCCTGCCCTCGATCACTCTAAAAAAAATAAAAGGGCGTTGCGAAGCCTCAGGGTGATTTTATTTACAAGATGTAGAGGTATGGAATTTCTAAGCGAACGGTGTATCCCCTTAACTCAGCAACGGTAATAGAAGTTTTGGCATAAAGAGTAGGCCCTAGGGTACAGATACTTAAGCCAACGCCTAAGGTATCTAAACTAACGCTTCCATCAAGAAAAATTACTGTACTGTCACATCCCTGGGTCTATTAAGCCATAGTCAATTCAGGTCCTGCTCTATAGTTCAATGCAAAAGAACAACACAATGAAACCACTACGCTTAGCAATTGCTGCCGCCACCGCAGCCACCCTGACGATGTTTGGCGCTACTACCCGCGTAGATGCCCAATCCTTTGACAACATAGAAGCCAATCAAGAGGACTTTGTCCTGGTAGCGGCTCCTGGTGGAGGTCTACTGGGTCGGCCAGAATTTATGATCATCGAACAAAAGACCGATGCTCAGCAATGTTGGGGCGAGGCAGGATCACAACCTACCCAGATTGAGCCACTGCTATTGAACTTTGACTTTAGTGGCATTTGCGGACGCAGCACCGACAGCAATGGTTACTCCATTCGCGCGGGTGATGGCGATGCGGGTAGTCGTTTCAACCTAGCAATTGACGAAGAAGAGGGTGAATATCTCCTAATTGCGACGCCCAGCACCTTCCCCACCAATCCCTATCGCAACTCTCCCCCGCTAACGTTGGGTCGGACCTTTGGTAAAGCTGAGAACGGCTTTACTAAAATTTTTCTCAACCCCGGTTGGCGTTTAACTCGTCGCTCCTTTGAAGGGCGCACCCTGGGTCATCTTTATCTAACTAACGATGCAACGTTGGCTGCTCTGGTTGAAGCCGGAGGTGGTCCCATCGCCACTGAGCCACCGGTAACGCCTCCCACTACAGAACCACCCACCACAATTGCCTTTCGCGATGTCACCAACGATGTCTACGCAGCTCAGATTAGCCGGGCCGTAGAAATTGGCTTTATTGCAGGCTTTGAGGACGGGACTTTCAGACCCCGTACCGCCCTAACCCGTGAGCAGTTGGTGTCCATGGTGATTGAAGCATTAGATGCCCAAGATAATATTTCCATTGCACTACCCAGTGCGGTGACCAGTTCTCCCTTTACGGATGTTGCAAGCAATCGCTGGAGCGCGGCTAAGATTCAGTTTGCTAGTCAGAGCGGCATTGTCAGCGGCGACCCAGAAGGGACATTCCGCCCTGGTGATGAAGTGACTCGCGCTGAAATGATGGCGGTGCTACGTCGGGCAGCTGAATATCGCAAACGCGTTCTGGGGCAGGGCACAGCCTTAACACCGACACAGGCAGCTTTCACCTTCTCAGATACCGAAGGCCACTGGGCTGCTGACGTGATTTCTAATCTTTCAGGCTATTGCGGTATTGCTAGCCCGGTGAATGAGTCGGGTACGGCATTTATCCCTAATAGTGACGCTCTGCGTAACTATGCGGCCACCGCTGTTGTGCGTCTGGTAGATTGCGCTAGCTAGTCGAACAGTTCAAAACCATGGGGTTAGGGCGAGCAATTGCCAGCTAAAGCTCATTTAAATGAAAGAAGGGGGTTATTCCGATGGAATAACCCCCTTCTTTCATAGATCGTACCCATAGGGATTAAACTCATTTCCATTGATAGAAGACAACGTCCTAAAATTGACCGATACGTAATGTAGCGGTGCAACAGATTGGGCCAATACACTGATCGTTCTAACAGCTGCAAGCGCCATGCTGGGGTAAGGATATGCGAGTAGAACACCGATGACCGTTTCAAGAACTGTATGTATTGGGTTTTTGACCGTAATTACCGTTGGTACGTTATTACTCATGCTGCCCTTTGCAACGGCTAGCGGTGAGTGGAACAATCCAATTGTGGCTCTTTTTACAGCGACATCGGCCGTTTGTGTCACAGGCCTCATTGTGGTGGATACGGGGTCGTATTTCTCTCCTGGGGGTCAGGGCATTATTTTGTTACTGATCCAGCTGGGGGGTCTGGGCTATATGACGGCAACGACCCTCTTACTGCTGCTGCTGGGAAAACGGTTGGGGCTGAAAGACCGGCTGGCAATTCAACAGTCGTTGGATACGGCGGAACTGTCGTCTGCCGCATCGCTCATTAAGTCCATTATTGCGATGACACTGATTTTTGAGCTCAGTGGGGTATTTTTGCTGATGCCTCGTTTTGCGAATGATTACAGCACGAGTCGAAGTTTATGGCTCTCGCTTTTTCACAGCATCAGCGCGTTTAATAACGCTGGGTTTAGCCTATTTGCAGATAGCTTGGTGCAATATGCCCGATCGCCTTGGATTAATGGGGTGATTGCTGCGCTGGTTATTCTTGGCGGTATTGGCTACCAGGTGATTATGGAGATGTTTATTTGGGTTCGCGATCGCATTCGTCGTCAACGCAAATGCCAGGTGTTTTCGCTGCACTTTAAGGTGGTTACCAGCACATCCTTTGTTTTACTAGCCCTTGGTACCCTTGCCTTTTTTGCAGTCGAATTTTTTAATCCGGCTACCCTGGGGAACGAACCCCTAAATATGAAACTATTGGAAGCGGGTTTTCAGTCGGTGATTATGCGTACCGCTGGGTTTAACTCCATTGATATTGGGGCCATGGAGACCAGCTCTCTATTTATTGCGATCGCACTCATGTTTATTGGCGCTAGCCCTGGCAGTACGGGTGGCGGCATCAAAACCACCACCATCAGAATTTTGCTCAACTGCACCCGCACCGTACTCAAGGGCGAAGACGAAGTGCTGGCCTATCAGCGGGAAATCCCGGATAAACGGGTGCTCAAGGCAATTGGCGTTGTCGTTGCTTCCGCTATGACCGTGGTCATGGTGACTATTTTGCTATCGCTAACGGACCCAGGTATTGAGTTTATCGACCTGCTATTTGAGACTGTATCCGCCTTTGCAACGGTGGGACTGTCCACAGGTATCACCTCAGAACTATCCACCCTGGGGCAGCTGGTCATTATTGTCACCATGTACATTGGCCGAGTAGGGATTTTATTACTCATGTCCGCCTTAATGGGTGACCCCAGACCCACCACAATTCACTACCCAGAAGAAGACCTACTCGTTGGGTAAAAAAAACGCATTCCATCGCTTGAATCAACGCTCATTTGAGCTGCCTCAGCGCAACATCAGATTACGTTCACGGCGA
>CALBPH010000502.1 GCA_937899365.1 uncultured Leptolyngbya sp. | reverse complement strand
TCGGATTTACACCAGTCCCGACCCCGTGGGGGCAGAGCTGGGGGGCACGCTTAAAAATGTGGTTGCGATCGCAGTTGGTGTGTGTGACGGCCTCAAACTCGGGTCCAACGCCAAGGCCGCATTAATTACCCGAGCCATCCCAGAAATGCTGCGGGTGGGTGTACACATGGGCGCTCAGGTGGAAACCTTCTATGGTCTCTCAGGGTTAGGCGATTTACTCGCCACCTGTGATGGCACCCTGAGTCGGAACTACCGGGTGGGCTACGGACTCGCCCAAGGTAAAAAGCTAGACCAGATTTTAGATGAACTGGGCAGCACGGCAGAAGGCGTCAATACCACCCATGTCCTAATTGACATGGCCAATCGCGACGGTATTCCGGTGCCCATTGCTCGACAGGTCCATCGTCTGCTGCGTGGAGTCGTCACTCCCCAAGAGGCCGTCGGCGGCCTGATGGAACGAGAACTCAAGCCAGAAGCCTGTGATCTAATGGCTAAAAATTAGCGCTTATAGGTTTCCATTGAGCGATCGCGATAGTCGTATAGCCGCTGTAGATATCGCCGCTTTGATGGGGCGGCTTCTTCTTCAGTGGGTTTGTCGATTATAGGCTCTGCAAAGGTTTCTACCGGCGTATCTATGGTCGGCTCGGCCATGACCGGAGCATCTTCAATGGGTTCAGACATTACTTCTGAATCAGCAAACTCTGGGGCCACGCTGGCATCGACCTCCAGCATTAAACCGGGCTCAGGAACCGCCTCAACGTCCACCTCCTCAGGGGACCGACCAGCCAGAGTATCCACGGGGGTGACTGTTTCCTCCAGCACGGCCGGTGTTTCGAGTTGGTCAATCTTGGCTCCTGCTGACAGTGACGGCTCTAAGACTGATGGCGGCTCCATGGGCAAATCAGAGTTAACAGCTGACTCTTCAAACTCTGCGTCCGATGATTCTGAAGAGTCAGCTTCATCGTCGTCCAACAGTTCGCTGGTTTCATCGAGCGGCTCGGGAGCCGTTACCTCAGACCTAGGCTCATCGACCGGGGTCATTTTTTCGGGCTGGATCTCCTCGGGCTGGATCTCCTCAGGTTGAACCGCCTCAGGGGCAATCTGCTCAGGCTGTCGATCGGGTTTACTGTCTTTATTAGGCAGCTCAAGAACTTCAGGTTCAGGGACCTCAACCTCAGGGACCTCGGGCTCAGGAACCTCGGGCTCGTAGCTCGGATCAACAATGCCGCCTATCTCCGCTAAAGTGACCTCTCCCCGAACAATTTTTGCCAGACCGTCATCCAGACCGGGGTCATAGTTGATCAGCCGCACCGTGTTATTAAAAACGCCCTCCATAGGCTGGCCCGCATCATCCACTAGCGTTAGCTGCACCCAGTTTTGCCCTGGCTTCAGACCTTCTATATATATAGCCTCCCAATCCTTGAGCATAAGACTCTCGCCATTGACGGTATAGCGCACACGCCAGTCAGAAATCGCCGGATTATCCTCGGCAACCTGGTGCAGCGGAGCATTCAATAAATAGAAGTCTAATAAGACGGGTTCAGCTCCATAGATACCCAACGGTGCACCATAGGTAAGCAACGGCCGATTGTCCTTCGGCGAGTTTTCGTCCGTTTGGGCAAAAATGTGGAACGTCACCTGGGCATAGGAGCCTTCATTTTTAAAGCTTTCATCCCAAGGACGTACCGCAAATGCTCGAATAGTATGGGTTCCTGGCGCTAGATCCTCCAGCACAATCGGTTGCGTCAGGTCATATACCGAGCCATAGGGCTGGTTATCTAGCAGGAGTTGCACATGGGGACCCATCCCCCACATTTCATCCTTATATATAGGTAAATCTTGAACCTGTAGTACAACGCTAACGGTGGTGGTATCAAAATTCTGCTCAGCTTGGGGCTGACGGATCTGCACCTGGGGCGCATAGGTGTCCAACCAGGGGTCCAATGCTAGAATCAGATCGGGTGGATCCACCTGCTTGATCACAGGGCGGGGGGCAAAGAGGGATGGGGGCGTAGACTCATCCAGCCCAGCTCCAGACTCGGGGGCATTGTTACAGCTGGTCAGCAAAAGCAGAGCCAATAGCACCACCGGCCCGACTATCTTTTCCACTAGCCACTGCAGATGTCTCAAAACATCAGAAGCCAAAGTCATGACAAGCATTTCCCCAAAGGATGTTTAGAACCTAGTGCCTAAGCACGGCGGCAGGCTTAAACGATATTAGCGGTCCGTTGCCCCTGATTAGCCAATACGGCCCAAAGCTTTCCTGTGAATCTATCGCTGTGCGCCCACGGTGCCACGGGCGACAATAACAAGACTTCATGACCAAACCGACAAGAAAGACACCAAGAACACTCAGGTAATTTACAAAACTAAACAAAAAGACAACTAACAACAACTAGTCCTGAAACTCTGACCATAGGAAGAATCTATGGTGCTGATTTAAGAAAGAAATTTGATTTTGAGGATTTTATGCATGCATCGTGGCGTAAGGCTGAAATATGGCAGTTCTATTGAGATTTGTTAATATCCGACCCGGCAAATAGCATTTCTGTGAAAACGACTACCGTGTGACCCTTGTTCTAAGAGGATTTCGGAGGTTGAATTATTGTTAACTCAACGCGGGATCGGGCAAGTGCCGAGTCTATAATGCTCAGGAGCAATCCTATAAATAACGGGTGTCAACGTTTTCGCTGACTTAACATCTCGGTTGAAAATGTTTGCAATTGTTTCATCTAAGAAGCTTTTTGCTGGCCCCGATTTATAGGCTGTTCGTTCTTTGTCTAGAGAGAGGAGAGTCTCCATGACAACTACCCCGCGGGAGCGGGAGGCAAAAGTCAAGGTGACAGTTGATGAAAATCCGGTACCCGTTTCCTTTGAGAAATGGGGTAAGCCTGGTCACTTCAGCCGTACCCTGGCGCGAGGCCCAAAAACCACTACTTGGATTTGGGATCTCCATGCCGACGCTCACGACTTTGATAGTCACACCAGTGACTTAGAGGACATTTCTCGTAAAATTTTTAGTGCTCACTTTGGCCATTTGGCCATCGTGTTCATTTGGCTGAGTGGCATGTATTACCATGGCGCTCGCTTCTCTAATTTTGAAGCTTGGCTAGCAGACCCCGTTAATATTCATCCCAGTGCTCAGGTAGTTTGGCCAATTTTTGGTCAGGAGATCTTGAACGCTGATGTAGGGGGCGGTTTCCAAGGTATTCAAATTACATCTGGCTTATTCCAGATGTGGAGAGCAGCTGGTTACACCAATTCCTTCCAGCTTTTGTGCACCGCTATTGGTGCGCTGGTCATGGCTGGTTTGATGATTAATGCCGGTGTATTCCACTACCACATCAAAGCTCCGAAGCTTGAGTGGTTCCAGAACGTGGAGTCCATGCTGAACCACCACTTAGCTGGTTTGTTTGGTTTAGGCTCTCTGTCCTGGGCAGGTCACTTGATTCATGTAGGTGAGCCTGTTAACAACATGTTGGATGCGGGTTTCGCTCCACAGGAAATTCATCTGCCCCATGAATATCTGTTGGACAAGGCATTTATGGCCGACATGTTCCCGAGCTTTGCTCAGGGCTTGACGCCATTCTTCACCCTCAATTGGGGTGCTTACTCTGACTTCTTGACCTTCAAAGGTGGTCTAAACCCGGTTACGGGTGGCCTTTGGATGACTGACATTGCGCATCACCACGTGGCGATTGCCGTAATGTTCATTTTTGCTGGCCATATGTACCGCACTAACTGGGGTATTGGTCATAGCATCAAGGAGATTCTCGAAGGTCAGAAGGGCGATCCGTTGCTCTTCCCTGCTAAGAATGGCCACGATGGCTTGTTTGAGTTCTTGACCACTTCGTGGCACGCTCAGCTGGCTATCAACCTGGCTATGGGTGGTTCGGTAACGGTAATTGTGGCTCAGCATATGTATGCGATGCCTCCCTATCCTTACCTAGCAACTGATTACGCCACGCAATTGTGCCTGTTCACTCACCATATGTGGATTGGTTCATTCATGATTGTGGGTGGTGCTGCTCACGGTGCGATCGCAATGGTTCGTGACTACGATCCGGCCATGCATGTCGACAACGTGCTCGACCGCGTCCTACGCGCTCGTGATGCCATCATCTCTCACCTCAACTGGGTGTGTATTTTCCTAGGCTTCCATAGCTTTGGTCTATACATCCACAACGACACTATGCGTGCCTTGGGTCGTCCCCAGGACATGTTCTCCGACAGTGCAATTCAGCTACAGCCTATCTTTGCCCAATGGGTGCAAAACCTGCACACCTTAGCCGCTAGCGGTACCACGGCTCCCAATGCCATTGGCCCCACTAGTATTGCCTTTGGTGGTGACATGGTTGCCGTTGGTGGCAAAGTGGCCATGATGCCGATTGCCCTGGGTACAGCTGACTTTATGGTGCATCACATCCATGCATTCACCATTCACGTCACTGTTCTCATCCTGCTTAAGGGTGTGCTGTACTCCCGTAACTCTCGTCTCATCCCTGATAAGAGCGAGCTGGGTTTCCGCTTCCCTTGCGACGGCCCCGGTCGTGGCGGCACCTGCCAGGTATCTGGTTGGGACCACATCTTCCTAGGTCTGTTCTGGATGTACAACTCCATCTCCATTGTAATTTTCCACTTCAGTTGGAAGATGCAGTCGGATGTGTGGGGTACGGTTTCCGGCGGTGCGGTCTCCCATCCTGCTGGTGGTAACTTCGCAACTAGCGCCATTACCATCAACGGCTGGCTCCGCGACTTCCTGTGGGCTCAGGCCTCTCAGGTCATCAACTCCTACGGTTCGGCTGTTTCGGCCTACGGTTTGATGTTCCTAGCCGGTCACTTCATTTGGGCATTTAGTTTGATGTTCCTGTTCAGTGGCCGTGGCTACTGGCAAGAACTCATCGAGTCCATTGTTTGGGCTCATAACAAGCTTAAGGTTGCTCCTGCAATCCAGCCCCGTGCACTGAGCATTACTCAGGGTCGTGCGGTTGGTGTAGCCCATTACCTCCTCGGCGGTATTGTGGTCACTTGGGCGTTCTTCCATGCTCGAATTCTGTCGATAGGTTAGCGGGGAGGACTTACTAGAAAACTATGGCAACTAAATTTCCAAAATTTAGCCAAGACCTCGCACAAGATCCAACTACAAGACGGATCTGGTACGGGATTGCCACCTCTCATGACTTTGAAAGCCACGATGGCATGACTGAGGAGAATCTTTATCAAAAGATTTTTGCTTCTCACTTTGGTCACCTGGCGATCATCTTCCTCTGGGTATCCGGCAACCTGTTCCACGTAGCTTGGCAAGGTAACTTTGAGCAGTGGATCCAAGATCCCCTCAACGTTAAGCCCATCGCCCATGCGATTTGGGACCCTCACTTTGGTCAGAATGCGGTGGATGCGTTCACCCAGGCTGGCTCCACTGGCCCCGTTAACGTAGCGTTCTCTGGGGTTTACCACTGGTGGTACACCATTGGTATGCGGACCAACGGCGACCTTTATTCGGCGTCCTTGTTCCTCTTGGTGCTGTCCTCAATCTTCCTGCTTGCAGGTTGGTTGCACCTGCAGCCCAAGTTCCGTCCCAGCTTGTCCTGGTTCAAAAATGCTGAGTCTCGCCTAAATCATCACCTGGCTGGTTTGTTTGGCGTGAGTTCCTTGGCTTGGACCGGTCACCTGGTGCACGTTGCAATTCCTGAGTCTCGCGGTGTGCATGTCGGTTGGGATAACTTCCTAACGGTTACGCCTCACCCCGCTGGCTTGGCCCCCTTCTTCACTGGAAACTGGGGTGTGTATGCTCAGAGCCTAGACACTGTAAACCACGTGTTTGGTACATCTGAGGGTGCCGGTACTGCAATCTTGACCTTCCTGGGCGGTTTCCATCCTCAGACTGAGTCCCTGTGGCTCACTGACATGGCCCACCACCACCTAGCCATTGCGGTGATCTTTATCATTGCTGGCCACATGTACCGAACTAACTTCGGTATTGGTCACAGCATTAAAGAGATTCTCAATGCTCACAAACCCCCTGCTGGCGGTTTGGGTGACGGTCACAAGGGAATGTTTGACACGCTCAACAATTCTTTGCACTTCCAGCTAGGTTTGGCTCTAGCCTCCTTGGGTGTTGTTACCTCTCTGGTGGCTCAGCACATGTATGCGTTACCTCCTTATGCGTTTATCGCTAAGGATTACACCACCATGGCTGCGCTTTACACCCACCACCAGTACATCGCTGGCTTCCTAATGATGGGTGCCTTTGCCCACGGTGCGATCTTCTTGATTCGCGACTATGATCCCGCTGCGAACGCTAACAATGTGTTGGCTCGTATCTTGGACCACAAAGAAGCGATCATCTCTCACCTGAGCTGGGTCACTCTGTTCCTCGGTTTCCATACCCTGGGTCTCTACGTACACAACGATGTTGTAGTTGCCTTTGGTACTCCCGAGAAGCAAATCTTGGTTGAGCCTGTGTTTGCTCAGTGGGTTCAGGCTGCCTCAGGTAAGGCCCTGTACGGTTTCGATACGCTGCTATCCAATGCTGACAGCGTAGCTACTGGCGCTGCTAGCGGCATCTGGCTACCTGGCTGGTTCGAGGCTATTAACAGTGGGACTAACTCTCTGTTCTTGACCATTGGCCCTGGTGACTTCTTGGTTCACCATGCGATCGCACTAGGTCTGCACACGACTACTCTAGTACTCGTAAAAGGTGCCCTAGATGCCCGTGGTTCTAAGCTAATGCCCGACAAGAAGGACTTTGGCTATAGCTTCCCCTGTGACGGCCCCGGTCGTGGCGGTACTTGCGACATCTCTGCATGGGATTCCTTCTACCTAGCCATGTTCTGGATGCTGAATACCTTGGGTTGGTTAACCTTCTACTGGCACTGGAAGCACCTGGCTATATGGGGTGGTAATGTGGCGCAGTTTAACAACAGCTCCACGTACTTGATGGGATGGTTCCGTGATTATCTGTGGTTGAACTCTTCCCAGTTGATTAACGGATACAACTCCTACGGCATGAATAACCTAGCGGTTTGGGCTTGGATGTTCCTCTTTGGACACCTGGTCTGGGCAACTGGCTTCATGTTCCTCATCTCTTGGAGAGGTTACTGGCAAGAGCTTATCGAGACCATCGTTTGGGCTCATGAGCGCACTCCTCTAGCTAACTTGATTAGCTGGAAGGATAAGCCGGTTGCTCTATCCATTGTTCAGGCTCGTGTAGTTGGCTTAGCCCACTTCACCATAGGTTACGTTCTGACCTATGCAGCCTTCCTGATAGCGTCAACGTCTGGCCGATTTGGGTAGCGTTTGAGACTCTCTTAGGAGACTAAGAAAAGCCCTTCAGCTCAGACTGGAGGGCTTTTTGTTTTATGAGGTTTATGGGTAAGACTAAATCCTGACTGATAGACCCGGTATCGAAGGGCATCCACAAGGGAGTGCCCCTACAAAATTATCTATTTTTAATCAGGTTCAATGAATGATGAACGAGATAAAAAGACAACTCAGTACATTACCTATCCCTGTTTGATTATCGAAGTATTATCAGACAGCACGGAAGCCTATGATCGTGGCGGTAAGTTTAGGATGTATCGTCAGAACCCTGTCTTACAAGACTATTTGTTAGTGAGTTCAACCAGTCTGGAGATGGATTTGTATTGTAAAAATGACACTGGTGAATGGATCATCATTAACTACCAAAAGGGTGATGTGGTGACACTCAAAAGTATTGGTTTAAGCTTTCCTATCGAGCGGGTTTATCGCAATTTAGAGTTGGTATCAGAGTCTGTTTAGGGTGGAGATGATGGTTCCCTTTAATTGAGGTAAATGAGGTGACTTACAGCGTGCCCACCATGACTGGCTGTGACCAATAAACTACCCCACTACCCATAGATTTAGCTCACAAACAAAAAGCCCCCACCTATAGGCAGGGGCTTCGAGATCTACATGCCTTTCTTTTTAGAAAAGAAAGCGCTTAGTTATAGATGCTTACTTGTCATCTAGAGCTGCAATACCAGGTAAAGTCTTGCCTTCTAATAGCTCTAGGCTGGCACCACCACCGGTGGAAATGTGGCTCATCTTCTCAGCGACACCCACTTTCTCAACAGCAGCAACGGAGTCACCACCACCGATGATGGACATGCAGCCTGTTGCGGTAATTTCAGCCAACGTGTTGGCAACCGCTTCGGTACCAGCGGCAAATTTCTCGAATTCGAAGACGCCCATGGGGCCATTCCAAATTACACCTTTGCAATCTGCCAGGGCAGCTTGGAATACCTTGATGGAGTCAGGACCGATATCTAGCCCCATCCAGCCATCGGGAATGGATTCAACGCTAACGGTCTGAGCGTTGGCATCGGGGGCAAAGTTGTCGGCAACAACTACGTCAGTGGGTAGCAGTAGCTCAACGCCTTTCTCTTTAGCCTTGACCTCTAGTGCCTTGGCAAGCTCTAGCTTGTCTTCTTCTACAAGAGACTTACCCACGCTCAGGCCGCGAGCCTTGTAGAAGGTGAAGATCATGCCGCCACCAATGAACAGCTTGTCTACTTTTTCTAGCAGAGTTTCGATGACGCCAATTTTGGAGGAAACCTTGGAACCACCGACGATGGCAGCAAAGGGACGCTGGGGGCTATCTACAGCACTCTGTAGATACTGAAGTTCCTTCTCGATGAGCAGCCCGCTAACGGAGGGACTGAGGTACTCGGTGACACCAGCAGTGGAGGCATGGGCACGGTGAGCGGTACCAAAGGCGTCGTTTACATATAGGTCAGCGACAGAGGCCAGGTTCTTGGCAAACTCAGAATCGTTGCTGGTTTCGCCATCGTAGAAGCGCACGTTCTCGAGCAGCGCGACTTGGCCATCAGCCATGCCAGCCAGGGCAGCGGTGACAGAATCGCCGATGCAGTCATCGCACTTGATGACGTCTTGACCCAGTAGCTCAGAAAGACGCACAGCGACGGGAGTCAGCCGCCTGCTGTCAACGACTTTGCCTTTCGGGCGACCAAAGTGACTGCACAAGATTACCTTGGCACCCTTGCTGGTCAACGCTTGGATGGTAGGCAGTGCTGCCCGAATCCGAGTGTCGTCAGTGATGGTGCCTTGGTCATCAAGGGGCACATTGAAATCGGCGCGCATGAGCACGCGTTTGCCAGACAGATCAGCCGCTGACAAGTCGGTGACGGATTTCTTTGCCACAGAACTTTCCTCCTAATGCAGTTTTGTTACGTTACGTACGCCCCACTTCAAAGCTAGGACAAGCTTGATTACCCTAGTTATAAAGCGTTGATACTTTTTCTTTACTCACTAGGTATTATCGCCTATTGCGGCTCTGATTTTTGATCGAAGTCTAGGGTTTTGCTAACTCATGTTTAAGACCGTTTTATTTCCGATAGATGCTAGTCCAGAGGCACAACAGGCGGCTTTTAAGGCGGCGGAGCTAGTTAAGTATCACCACAGCCACCTGGTTTTGCTATCCGTTGTGGAAGCCGATACCGGTGCCAGCCCTCATCCGGAGCGGACGTCGCCCGAAGCGGTATCGCAGCTTTTAGAGAAAGCTAAGACCGTATTTACAAGTCAAGGCATTGATACGGAAGCCATTGAGCGGGAAGGAAATCCGGCGTTTGTGATTTGTGACGTGGCTGATGAACTATCGGCGGACCTGATTGTGATGGGCTGTCGCGGCATTGGTCTGACGCCGGAAGGTCAGTCGGAAAGTGTCAGCAGTCGCGTAATTAATTTATCGCCTTGTCCGGTGATGGTGGTGCCGTAGGGTTGGCCGACCGCTAGAATAGATTGCTGAGTGATTCTTTTCTGCCATGTCTTCGCCGTCTATTCAATGGTACCCCGGCCACATTGCTAAGGCAGAGCGCTCTTTAAAGGAGCAGCTAAAACGGGTGGATGTGGTGCTGGAAATTAGGGATGCGCGCATTCCCCTGGCCACGGATCATCCGGATGTGGATAGCTGGATTGGGGATAAGGCCCGGGTGCTGGTGCTAAATCGGGTGGATATGATTTCACCGCAGGCACGGCAGACCTGGCAAGCTTGGTTTAAGGCCCAGGGGCAGACGATTTATTTTACAAATGCAAAGCAGGGTAAGGGGGTGCAAGCCCTGCTGCGGGCGGCCCAGAATGCGGGCAAGGCGATGAACGATCGGCGTAAAAGCCGGGGAATGCGGCCACGACCGGTGCGAGCAGTGGTGATTGGCTTTCCAAATGTGGGTAAGTCGGCCCTGATCAATCGATTACTAAAGCGTAAGGTGGTGGCGAGTGAACGGCGGGCGGGGGTAACTCGCCAGCTGCGGTGGGTGCGGATTTCAGACGAGATTGAAATGCTGGATGCGCCGGGGATTATTCCCCTGAAGCTGAACGATCAGGCGGCGGCGCTGAAGCTGGCCATTTGTGATGATATTGGGAATGCCAGCTATGACACGCAGCGGGTGGCGGCGGCGTTTGTGGATTTGATCAAAGACTTGGACGGGCATGATGGGGATTATGGAGATGCGATCGCATCTCGCTACAACACCCCCTTAGCCGCTAGCACTGGCGAACCCCATACCGGAGAAACCTATCTAACAGTCCTGGCCCAGCGTCATAACGATGATCTAGAGCGGACGGCCCACCAGCTGCTAAATGACTTTCGCAAAGGCCACCTGGGCAATTTAGTCCTAGAGCTGCCCCCTGATCAGCCTATTGATGCAGGCCCCATCGACCTCAATGGAACTGCTGACATAGGGTTTCCCCAGGGTTAGATAACGATATAAATCTTCAGCGAAGATTACCCCTTTTCCACGGATGGGAGTTTTCTCCTGAGATATTATGCGGATTAATCGGGAAATCTTGATGGATAGCGGCAGCAGCAAAGTCTGCATAACCCAGCAGCTGTGAGCAAGCAGAGGCAGAAAGTACCTCCATATCACTGACCTCACTCAAGGATGCTTGAGTACATACCCCACTGCTATCCCATAACTTTCGAGTTTACTTAGGGTGTCTCGGGTAGGCTAGTGCTACATACTGATCGGTTATGGCTAACTCATCCCAACATGATTCCACGGTCATGACGTTGCCTTCTATGTCTAGCAAGGATTCAGTGGACAGCTCAAAATCCGAAAGTAACGCCAAAAACATCAAAATTTCAATCATTGCCAGCGATTTGTCCAAGTCTGGTGCCGGTCGTTGGCAGGGTGCTGTACGCCCCTTTTTGCTAGCCGAGACGGCTGTCAGGCTAGGGCATGATGTAGAAATACTGGGCTTTACCGATAGTGACACCGAGGGTAGCTTTCCATCAAAGTTTCCGATCAAAGCGATTCCTGGGGGTCACTACCCACAGTTTTTTGGAGCCGCACGGAGTCTTTTGCAGGCGATCAGCGGTGATATCGTCTACGCTTACAAGCCAAAACCTAGCAGCTTTGGCTTGGCCCTGCTACATCGTCTGCGCCACCATCGCCCCGTTATTTTAGATATCGATGACTGGGAACTCAGCTGGCATGGTGGCGACCAGGGTCGCTATCGCTGGACCCCACAAAATGTAGCTAGGGGACTACTCAAAGCTGATGGCGAACTGCGAATCCCAGACCATCCCGTCTATCTGCGCTGGATTGAGAATCTAGTATCCAAAGCCGATGCGGTTACCCTGCACACACAGTTTCTAAAAAATCGGTTTGGGGGTGTCTATATTCCCAACGGCAAGGATACCGATTTATTTACACCTGAACACTACGATCCTGAGGCCAGTCGTGCCAAATACGGCCTATCCGACTATCGAGTGCTTATGTTTCCAGGGGCCCCCCGTCCTTATAAAGGAATTGAAGACTTACTAGCCGCTCTCGACATTTTGAATCAGCCAGATCTACGCCTGGTTATTGTTGGGGGGAGTCCCTACGATGACTACGATCAAATTCTGGCTAAACGCTGGGGGCGGTGGCTGGTGCAGTTACCAAAGTGCCCCTACGATACGATGCCTGAAGTTGTGGCAGCAGCACATGTCATCGTCGTCCCCCAGCAGAACCGTGCGGCTGCCCAGGCCCAATTTCCCCTCAAGCTAACTGATGGCATGGCGATGGCAAAGCCAATTTTAGCGACTGCCGTTGGTGATATTCCAGAAATCTTAGGAGACACGGGCTACTTGGTCGAGTCTGAATCACCCCAACAACTAGCCGATATGCTGCAAACTATTTTGAATGATTTGGACCAAGCAGCGGCTCAGGGCCAACGGGCTCGAGAGCGTTGTGTCCAGCACTACAGCATAGATGCGATGGCATCCATACTGGGGCCTCTGATTCAGCAATGCCTGAAGGGACAACCTCGGAATCAGTTAGGCTATAAACGAAATCGCAGACGTATGGAGAGTGGTCGCTAGCCATTGATGTAGATAACATCCAACAACATCCATGTTGCATCTATTTAGCGTCGCCTGACTATTTATTTATGTCTTCAACCCGTTTATTAATTCAGCCGCTTCTAAAATATCCGGTTCTTTTATTTTTTACGGTTCTACTGGGCTTCTCAGGGGCGCTGTTTAGCGGTGTAAGCACCCTGCTTATTCTGCCGATTTTGCTTGAGCTGTTGGGGCAATCAACAGACTATGTCACTTCCCTACCGCCAATTTTACAGAAGGCCCTCGGCATATTTGACGGTCTGCCAGAGGGGGCTCGCCTGCCGGTCATGGCCGGTTCGGTGGTGGGGGTGATTGTGCTCAAAAGCCTATCGGCCTATGCCAGTTCCCTGCCAGCGGGGGCAATAAATCGCAAACTGGCCATGTCTCTACGGCGGCAGGGGCTGCGGATGCTTTTGGATGTGGATTTGGGGTATTTTGCCCGGACCAAGATTGGCGACTTGATCAACCAGCTGAATGTTGAAGTCAATCGCACCACCATTGCCATCAGAAACCTAGTCCGTCTGGCGGTGGTGATCATCACCATAGCGGTCTTTTTTATTCTGCTGATTTTGACCTCTTGGCAGCTGACGGTGATTTCAACGGTCACCCTGGGTGTGGTCACACTGCTCAACCAGTTTATGGTTAAGCGCTCTAAAATCTTGGGCAAACGCCTGTCGGAAATTTCTAAGAACTACTCTTCCCGTGTGTTTGAAATCCTATCGGGGATTCGATTGGTAAAAGCCACGGCCAATGAGGAGCGGGAATATCGCCAGATCGACCAAATTATTGTTGACCGAGAAAGCGCTGAGTTTTCGTCCCAGCTAATTTTTGCGGGCATTGGTCCCTTTAACGAAATCATTAATATTCTGGCGCTGATGCTGATTGCGGTGCTGGGGCGGCAGGCCTTTAGCAACCAGCTAGAGCTATTTTCGTCTTCGCTGCTTACTTATCTCATTATTTTATTTAGGACCCTACCCTATTTGGGTCAGCTCACCAGCCAGCGCAGCACCTTGGCCAATACCGCCGCCAGTGTAGAGATCGTGACGGCCCTGCTGCGCCGCGATGATAAACCGTTTATGCCGCGAGGGGTTCAACCCTATCGGCCGTTACAAGACGGAATCCGGTTTAACCAGATTCGGTTTAACTACCCAGGCCATGAGCAAGAGGTGCTACGGGGAATTGACCTTTTCTTGCCCAAGGGGCAAACCCTGGCCCTGGTGGGCTCATCAGGGGCAGGAAAGTCTACGCTGGCCGATCTTTTACCCCGATTTTATGACCCCACTAGCGGCACCATTGAACTGGATGGTGTGGATCTAAAAGCGATTGACATTAGCAGCTATCGGTCTAACTTGGGCATTGTCAGTCAGGAAACCTTTTTGTTTAATGCATCGGTACGGGAAAACTTGTTATATGGTCGTCCTGAGGCCACCGAAGAGGAGCTGATGGCAGCAACCAAACAGGCCAATGCCTATGAGTTTATTGAAAATCTACCCCAGGGCTTTGACACCATGATTGGCGATCGGGGGGTGTTGCTATCAGGGGGGCAACGTCAGCGTTTGGCCATTGCCAGAGCGCTGCTGCAGGACCCGGATATTTTGATTTTGGATGAGGCGACCAGTGCGTTGGACACGGTTTCAGAGCGGTTGGTGCAAAATGCCATTGATAAACTGAGTCGCGATCGCACCACCCTCGTGATTGCCCACCGCCTATCGACCATCCACGAGGCGGATCAAATTGCGGTGTTAGATCGGGGCAAGGTGGTGGAAGTGGACAATCACCAAAACCTATTGGAAAAGAGGGGAGCCTATGCCAAACTCCATGCCATGCAGCTGACCAAGACTCTGCATGAAAACAACAACGGCAGCAGCCTGGTGTCCGATGTTCTGCCCGTCTATCGCAATGCTATCGGTAAGTCATCCTATGAGTTGCGATCGCAGCTCAACTCCATGATCGGGTTGCTAGCGTTAATTCAAGACGATGTGGATGACCCCTACGAGCAAGCAGAGCTAATGCTCCACGCCCAAACCATTGCGGTTGATTTGCTAGGGGTTGTAGAAAATCTAGAATCCATTGGGACACCGGTGGGAAAATCAACGTCATCCACCTCTAGACCCGCCACCTCTGCCTGAGATCTTCTTAAAACTAAGGCCCTGGCGTCTAGCGGCTTAGTTTCTAAAATAACTTCTTATATTTTTAACCCCTTAATCGGCTATGACCTGCGGCATATACACCCTGGCAAATGATGTGGTCTATGACCAGCTGATTGCCCTGCTCAACAGTATTGCAACCAATATCTCTCCAGACTTTCCAGTCTGTGTGATTCCCTATGACCACCGCACGACCAAAGTGGCCGCGGAAATCGAGCGCCGCCCTAGCAATGTCACCCTGTTTGACGATGGTGAGGCCCTTGAACGGTGGGAGCAGTTTGCCACCACCATCTGGCAACACCACCCCACCGCCTATGATGTCTGGAACCTGCGGGGGGTGTCGGGGGTAAATCGAATGGGGATGCACCGACGCTTTTGTGCCTTTGACGGCCCCTTTGAACGCTATATCTATTTAGATGCCGATACCTTAGTGCTGGGGGATATTGAGCCCATCCTGTCGCCATTAGACGAGGTGGACTGGGTGGTTTACGACTTTCAGTTTAAAGACCCCACCCACGTATTTAATGTCCATAGCCCTCAGCTCAGCGATGCTTTCTCCGAGCAGCAGCTGGACAAGATTTTTTGTGCCGGTATGTACGCCGCCAAGCGGGGAGTGTTTAGCCCCGACCAGCTAGATTGGCTGCTAGAACAGCTGAAAACGGAAGCCGATGTGCTTTATATCAACGGCCCTGACCAGGCCATTGTCAATTACATGGTGTTAAAGCTCGACCTCAATATTCGTAACCTATCCAAGTGTCTGCCGGCCAATCGGGTAACGGGCTGCTGCGCCACTTCGCCCCATTTTGAACGGCAGGAGCACTACCTGGTCGATGGCGGTAAACGGCTGACCTATCTCCATTACATTGGCATTGGCTCCAGGTTTTTTAGACGTCTGTGTCAGGGTGAAAACCTAGATTTTCCCTATCGCGATCTCTTTTTGTACTATCGCTATCTGGACGCCCCGGATCAGCAGCCCGTGTTCGAGGGCAAGCCCCAGCCCATTGGGGCGCAAGCACCTCGGACCAAAAATATCTTTAAGCGGTTGCGATCGCGTCTAGCCCTGAGACGGTAACCTGATTTGCCCCTGTTATCCCCAGACCGATGCTATGAAACGCTTCGCTCAGCTCCTTTTTCAGCTTCATCAGCCCAGCTATCTTTGGCTCGGGCGGGCTCAGCGTAAGCTCCGACGCCAATACGAAACCGAGAGACAAAAGCACCAGCGAGAACGCAGAACCGCTGACTATTTGCTAATTTCCCCGACCAACTGCGGGCGAACCTGGCTGCGGGCCATGATGGGTCGTATCTTGCAGGTCGCCTACGATGTGCAGGACGTTAATCTGCACTATCTATTTTCTTTCTCCGAGCGCAATCCTTACCTGCCACAGATCAAAGCCATCCATGAAAAGTATGGCCAGTTTGGTACCTACGAACAAAAGCGGGTAATCCTGCTGGTGCGAGACCCGCGGGATGCCCTAGTCTCCAAGTATCACCAGCATAAGCAAAACTATGCAACCGATTATCCCGACATCAACGCCTTTATTCTCCAGGGTCCAGAGCTAGCGGCCTACGTCAACGACTACAACCGTTGGTATGAAAATCGCCATGGGCCAGCCGATTTTATCACCGTACGCTATGAAGATATGCGGGCCGATACCTACGGAGAACTGGAAAGAATAATCGCTTTCTTACAGCTAACGGTTACCCCTGAGGTGATTCACTCGGCCATTGAGTTTGGCTCATTTAAAAATATGCGCTCTCTGGAAGTTAGCGGCTCCTCAGTGCTGCGGGCTAGGGTACTGCAGACGGGCGGGCAGCAGACGGCTGACAATCAGCGAAAGGTGCGCAAGGGTCTGGTGGGGGGCTACAAGCAAGAGCTATCTGACCAGGCAATTGACCATATGAATGGGTTTATTCAAGCTCATCTGCACCCAACCTATGGGTATGGAACGGCTAAGGGGCCAGTGCAAATCTAATGCTCTATCAGCGATAAGGAGAAGCCACTATGGTTCGTGGTGTATATATTGTGGCCAATCAGAAGGTGGGGGAAAATGCGATCGCACTTTTGGCCAGCCTGCGGCGTCACGACCCGGACGTGCCGGTGTACATGATTCCATTTAACGACGACTACCAGCCGCTATACCAAAAGCTCAACCGGCTCTACCAGGTGCAGCTGTTTCCAGATTTAGCGTTTTTAGACTCATTTACCCAAACGATCAGTGAGATTTTTCCCCGCGACTTTCTAGCCCTGCCCAATAAAATGCGCAAGCTAGCCGCCTGGTTTGGACCACTAGACGAGTTTCTCTACATCGATACCGATATTCTTTTCTTTGAGCCGGTGTCCCACACCCTGGCCTATCTCGACCGGGCAGACTTTATTTGCTGCGACTATCACTTCAAGGGGCGCAAGCTGCGGGATGTGTTCTCCCCCAGTGACGTTGAACGCGGTATTTTCCCCACCGATGTGGTCAACTCGGTAGTTAACAGCGGTCTTTGTGTCTCCAAAAAAGGCACCATTACCCTCGAGCAAATGTACGCTCGCCTCGGGGAATGCGCCCAAAATCGCGACTACTTTGACTTTTCGGGGGGCACCACCGACCAGCCGATCATGAACTACCTGGTGCTCAACAGCATCGCCCAGCGGCTCAACATTGCCCAAATAGAGCCCAACGAGCCCGGCAGCTGGGGTGGCATGAAGCATTTTACCCCCCGCGATCATGCCCTTTATGACGGCGATACTCGACTGCGCTATCTCCACTG
>CALBPH010000501.1 GCA_937899365.1 uncultured Leptolyngbya sp. | reverse complement strand
CCATGGCCATTAGTCCTAAAGCATCCCGAATGCCATTTAGCTCACTAATGTCATCCAGGGCAGGGTCGTCTCGGCTAGGCATAAAGATAAGTAATAGCGCCCACAGTAAATACTCTGACTGAATAAATGCCATAACGGCCACTAAAACCCGAGCAATGTTGCCAATGGCGGCGCCCCCCCAGCGACCATACATGGCGTGGACAATGTGACCGCCATCTAGCTGCCCCACAGGCATAAGGTTTAATGCCGTTAACACCAGCCCCAGACAGCCTGCGATCGCAACCGAATGCAAATAAATCGCCTGGTCCATTTGCAAGCTATCCCCCAATGCCAACTTGCTCAGGAGCACCATCAAAATTGAGCCCTTGGGGTCTAGGGATTGAAAATTAAATAGACCTGACTCCTCCGTCAGACTCACCACCTGGGAATGGGCCAGCCCCCAAATCAAGATGGGCAGGGTGACGATAAATCCGGCCAGCGGACCGGTTAAGCCCAAATCAAACAGGGCCCGACGGTTAGGGGCAGGAGCTTTGATCCGCACAAAGGCACCAACGGTACCCAGAAAATAGGGCATTGGAATAAAAACCGGTGCCGCCGCCGCGATGCGATGATAGCGGGCCGTAGCGTAGTGCACTAGCTCCCTTACCGCCAAAATCGCCATCACCGCCAAACTGTAGCCCAGCCCTTTGACCAAAATTACCGGCTGCGATCGCAGCTCTGCAAACGATAAATCCCCCACCAGTAACAGCCCCGCCAGGGTGGTCGTCCCTAAGGTCAAGATAAAGAGCACCAGAGATAGCAGCCAGCCGCTGCCCTGGGATGAATTAGATTTGGCCCGGTTGGGCACCAGGGTAAACACAGGGTGACCATTGCGCTCTTCCTGTAAAACCACTAAGAACTGCTCGCCAAATTGCGATCGCACATTCTGATGCACCGTACTATGGGCCACCGCTGGCGTGGCTTTGAGTCGCCCCCGGCAGACCATCATTTGCTGACGCCGCTCAATCGTCTGCAAAAAATAAACAGACCATGGAAAACATGCCCGCAGGCGATCTTCCTCTTCCCGTGCCATCAGCATCGGCGGCGGTGGGGCAGGGCGGGCACGGGGTGCCGCTGCTATCTCCGCCGGGGGACGTCGTCCCAGCAACACCACCCAGGTGTAGATTAAGGGGCAAATAATAAATAACCCCAATATTAAAAGATTAGGTGGGGTATATCGGCCGTACCTCAGCACCCACACCGTTAGCGCTAAAATCGGCGTCATAATAATTAGCCATAGCAGCCAGACGGGTGAACGCGTCATGGTGGACACCCCTCGACCAATGACCCAGTAGGTCAAAATTCCCAGTAAAATCGATAACAGTACAAATGTCATAAGCCCACAATGCTAACCCCTGATAGGCCCTGATTCAACATACCAGGTGGGTCCATCGGGCTAGGGGCGATGGCGTCTTTGGAGATATTGGTGTCTACTTCAAACCCGGGCAGCAGCCCTGCAACTAGCAAAACAACTCGATCGACCACAAAGCTACCCCAGCCGGTATTTGACAACGCCACTGCCTACGCATTTCCACCCAATCGCGAAACCCTAGGCGGTACCGCTTATTTGATAACGCATACTGCAACATCAGATGACGATTCTTTGATAAGAAACAATATTTTGGTCGCCTGTCCTGCTTGGACTGAAGCCAATATAGATTTTATGACCCACCAAGGGGGGGTGCGATGGCTGCTCATTACCCATCGCGGTGGCAGCAGCCACGTCCGTGACTGGCAGTCACGGTTTGAGTGTGACGTCATTGTGCAAGAGCAAGAAGCATACCTGCTGCCCCAGGTTAAAACCCAGACATTTCATCGCGATTTAGCACTCACCTCCAATCATCGCCTGCTTTGGACTCCCGGTCATTCACCAGGGTCTGCCTGTCTCTACAGCTCAGCCCACGGGGGTATTTTATTCACTGGACGCCATATTTTGCCCACACGCCAGGGTGGAGCAGCCCCACTGCGGGTTTCCAAAACGTTTCACTGGCCCCGTCAGCTCCGGCATATTCAACACCTATTAGATGAGTTTACGCCCCAAACCCTCAGCCATATTTGTCCAGGGGCCAACATCGGTTTTCTCCGGGGTAAACGGGTCATTGATGATGCTTACGCCAAATTAGCTGCGCTGGACTTAAATCAGCTGTCCACAAGCCAGGCTTTACTGTAAGCGCGCCTAGCGCCAGGCCCCACAGGCCCTACAGCCCCCACAGGCCAAAATCTACAAGTTGCCTAACGTCGCTGAAAATGGCTCCAAAATCTCAGCCAGCGATAGCTCAGCCGGATGCAATAGCCAAGTGCGATGACAGGGCTGAATTAAGGTTTGCACCAAGGGCGACAGCTGACTAATGGCCACTAACCCCCCAGGCATTTTGAGCTTAATGCCCCGCTGATAAAGGGTATAGCCACGATTGCGAATATGGCGCAGCCCCAAGTAAATATCGGTATCTAGCACCAAGCCATAGGCTCGGCAGCGGGCTGCCGATAAAATCTCTGTTTGCTGGGCATAGGTGTAGTGACTAATGTCCGTGGCCTTAGGCAGCCGGCGATTCACAAACCGTTGACAGAGGTCCGCCAGTATCGGATCGGGGTGGGTTTGCCACCGCTGCAGGTGATAGTGCAACACGTAGTCATCCTGGGCCAAGTACTTTTCTAAAGGCAGTTCGTCTATGTTGTGGCTTAACCAGGCAGCCATGGTGTCATCCGCCTCTAGCGTTTGGGCTGCCATTAGGGTTTGGGCTCGTTGGATCAGCTGCTCCAACACCCAGGTAGCGACTAGATTTTTGGGGTGGTTATAAATTTGGGCGTACATAAAGTAGCGCACCACCAAATAGTGCTCAATCGCCCCCAATCCTTTCCTTGCAACGATCAGCTGCTGGCTGGCGGAATCATAGTCTAGGGCAAGGATAATGCGGTCAAGATCTAGCTGACCATAGGACGCCCCAGTAAAATAGCTGTCGCGCATCAAGTAGTCGATGCGATCGCAATCTAACTGACTAGACACAAGCTGCCATACACAGGGCACAGGATGCTGGTGTTGGTAAATTTGCTGAATTTCCAGGTGCAAGTCCAACGAAAACCCATCCAACAGACCACGCACCTCCGGGGCACAGTCCAAAATGCGCCGCGTCCAATGCTCATGGTGTCCGCCAAAGACCTCCTCCGCCGTATGGCTAAAAGGACCATGGCCCACATCATGGAGCAAGGCCGCACATAGCACCGCTGCCCGATACTGCCCCAAGACGGGATGTAGCGCCGCCAATCGATCAAAGGCACGCCGAGCAATCGCCATCACCCCCAAAGAGTGAGTAAATCGCGACCCTTCCGCCCCGTGAAACGTTAAGCTAGCGGGCCCCAGCTGACGAATCCGTCGTAGCCGCTGAAACACCGACGTATCAATTAGCTCAATTAACAGAGCTTCTACCCGGTCAGCACTATCCAGGGTGATAGCACCATGGAGCGGATCGTGATACGTACGAGTTTTTGGCAACACAGCTTATGTCATGGGTTGCATCAACAGTTTCATAACGATTTCATCAAGAGCTCAACCGCCGCCTGATATTGCCCATCATCGCCAGTAGCAAACTGCTCGCGGACTAAGGGCTCAGTCGCCACATCCAGGTCAGGCGTAATGCCTAGCTTATTAATGTCATGGTGATCCGGCGTCTCATACTTAGCCACCGTCACCGCCAGACCAGACCCATGGGGCAAATCAAACAAAGACTGAATCAACCCCTTACCAAATGTGGTTTCCCCCACCAGCTGGGCTCGATCATTATCCTGAAGGGCGCCCGCTAAAATTTCACTGGCACTGGCCGTCCCCCCATTTACCAGCAAGACCAACGGATCCTGGGTCAAGGATTTAGGCCCCGCCTCAAAACTTTCCAAGATGCCTTGACGATTGACGGTATACACAATCGTTACCTCATCTAACCAGAGCCGAGCTATATCAATTCCCGCCTGCAACAATCCACCTGGGTTATTACGCAGATCCAGAATATAGCCCGCCGCATCTTGCTGCTCTAGGGACATGAGCGCCGCTCGAATATCCTCAACCGCATTGCCGTTAAACTGCCCAAGCCGGATATAGCCAATCGACTGGTCGCCCTCTACGCGCAGCTCAGAAAACACCGGATTGAGGTTAATCCGTTCGCGGGTAAGGTTCACCTCAAAGGGTTCAGCCTCTGGGCGATCAATTTTGAGCGTCACAATCGTGCCCGCTGGCCCACGCATACGAGCAGCCGCTTCATCCAACGAAAATTCTTGGGTAGGCACACCGTTAATCGCAACAATCTCATCCTTAGGAGACACCCCAGCTCGCTCTGCCGGAGAACCCGCAATCGGAGCAATCACCCGCAGATGCTGATTATCATCATCCTTAGCAATTTGTAGCCCCACCCCCAGCAGCTCACCAGAGGTATTAGTTTGCAAACTCTGATACTGCTCAGGGGGCAAAAACCGCGTGTAGGGATCATCTAGCTTTTGCAGAATCGACTGGGCTTCTTGATAGGCATCTTCCCAGGTATTCAGACGACGCTTAAGCGCCTTCTCACGGATAAACCACCAGTTTTGATGGTTAAATGTTTCGTCCAAGTAGGCCCGGTTAACAATGCGCCAAACTTCCATCACCAGCTTCTGCTGCTCTGAGAAAGCAAACGCCGGCGGACTTACAAGCCCAAAACTCAGAACCGTCGAGATGCATATCGCACAGATACCCCTCAAAAGAACTACGCGTAGCAGCCCAGTTTTTCTCATTCTTCGTCACAGTTCCAACAACACCGCTGCTCAATCGAAAAGAATCCTCTCGTCAAGCCAGTAAGACACCTAAATATCGTTCTTCTCTAGCCAGCATAGCGATTTCCTCAGAATACTGTGATCGCCACACCACCGTAACCAGAATTCAGAGGACATATTATCTGACAGACACAAGATGAAGTTTTGTAACTAAATATTGGTCAAAGGTTAAACCAAAGATGTGACATCTGGCTGCCCTAAAGATAGACGCTGATCCTTTGAGATTCCATGCGCTACATACTTTTAGCCCAACTAGAAGACCATCGATTCCATCAAGGGAAGTTTCTAAGCGGGAAGTTTCTAAATGGCAGTTGTGTTACATTTTTTAGTAACGGCATAGATCTATTTTATATATCCGCGCTTCATGTTTACTAAGCAAGTCACAGACTCTAAGGCCTACCAGTGGTTCAACGAGCGTCTTGAGATTCAGGCTCTCGCCGACGATATCTCCAGTAAGTATGTACCGCCCCATGTCAATATCTTCTATTGCCTTGGCGGTATTACCCTTACCTGCTTCATTATCCAGTTTGCTACTGGTTTCGCTATGACCTTCTACTACAAGCCAACTGTAGTAGAAGCTTTCAATTCTGTGCAGTATTTAATGACCGATGTCAGCTTTGGTTGGCTGATTCGTTCTATCCATCGTTGGTCCGCCAGCATGATGGTACTGATGATGATCCTGCACGTCTTTCGGGTTTACCTCACAGGCGGATTCAAGAATCCCCGTGAATTGACCTGGGTTACCGGGGTGATCATGGCAGTCGTTACCGTGTCCTTTGGTGTAACTGGCTACTCCCTTCCCTGGGACCAAGTTGGCTACTGGGCGGTCAAGATTGTATCTGGTGTTCCCAGTGCTATTCCCGTTGTGGGTGGCCTGATGGTTGAATTCATTCGCGGCGGTGAGAGTGTCGGTCAAGCCACACTAACTCGCTTCTACAGCCTGCATACCTTTGTTCTGCCCTGGCTGATGGCTGTGTTTATGCTGACTCACTTCTTGATGATCCGTAAGCAGGGCATCTCTGGTCCTTTGTAAGGTCTGCATCCGCTTAACCCAAGACTGGTTTTTCGTAAGGTCTGGCGATTGTTCCAAAATGTTTTGGTTGATTGTCAGAGGTAGCTTCAAGTTAGTTTCAGGGTTAAGCTGACCTTATTGGCTCGCACATTTTGTTTGAAGGTAAATTAGGAGAAAATTTGAGCTATGGCAACAATCAAAAAGCCTGACCTCAGTGATCCTCAACTTAGAGAGAAGCTGAAGCAGGGCATGGGTCACAACTATTACGGTGAGCCCGCATGGCCTAATGATTTGCTGTATATCTTTCCTGTTGTGATCTTGGGCAGCATTGCTTGCTGCGTAGCACTAGCAGTATTGGATCCCGCTCTTGTCGGCGAGCCAGCTAATCCATTTGCCACACCTCTTGAGATTCTTCCTGAGTGGTATCTGTATCCGGCATTCCAAATTCTTCGGATTGTACCCAATAAGCTTTTGGGAATTGCTCTACAAACTGCTATTCCCCTTGGCTTGATGCTTGTTCCTTTCATCGAAAATGTGAACAAGTTTCAGAACCCTTTCCGCCGTCCGGTGGCCACAGCAGTATTTCTGTTTGGTACCGTGACTACCCTATGGCTGGGTATTGGTGCAGCTCTTCCTATTGATAAGTCCTTAACCCTAGGTCTTTTCTAAGGATTAGTTGTTTTTATCTAAAGACAGTCCTTATTAGCTTCTTGGAGGTTCGTATGATGTATGCGAACCTTCAAGAAGCTTTTTAATGTGTCAAGATACCACTAAGATATCCATCATCCCAAACCTATCTATCGATTTTTCAGTTGATTTCGGGCAAACTATTGGTGCGAACGTGCCGGTTAGTCGGACATGTTAAAGCAAGATCAGTTGATAGTTCAAAGTAAGCTAGAAGACCTAACTCAAGTACAGCAGTGGTTTGATGTTTTTTGTTCCGCATCAAAGCTGCCATGGCTTGAGGCTGTTTTTGATCAGGTTAATTTAGCCCTAGCTGAAGGGTTTACAAATGCCGTTAGACACGCGCATTCCCATTTGCCAACGGACACTCCCATTGAAATAGATCTGCTGCTTTGGCAGGAGAAATTGGAAGTGCAAATATGGGACATGGGGAAACCGTTTGATCCTAATAAGCTGACTGAGCCGAAACCTGGCACCTTAAAAGAGGGGGGCTATGGATGGTTTCTGATGCGTCGGTTAGCTGATAACGTCGACTACGAACGTAACGATCTAGGACGGAACTGCCTGCGCATTGTTAAGTGCTCAACTGCACTGTAAGAGTGGGTTGTATCTTAGCTGAGCTGACAAAGTATTGTAGGAAGATTTGAGCCTGGTCTTAGATCTTCCTAATGATTGCATGCTGGGCATTCTGAACACCCTATAACACTGTCATATAAAGCTGGGGCATTGCTAATGCAAGTAGCTCATGACTCACTTAAGAGTAATACATTTGTTTTTATTGAAGTATTTGGTTGTGAAGGGGGTATCCAGTCCTACATCAAGGATGTTCTAACCGCCTATGCCGATACAACCGCAGATAAGGCGACAGACATTTTCTTGCTGCGGGACACCCTAGACGATATTCCTCCTGAATTTCTTTCTCGCTTCCGGTACCACTGTTTTCAGTCGGGGCACCCCATGGCAGATAGAATTCGGCTGACCTTTGCATTGGGACTACATTTAGTGTTAAAGCGTCCGCGTCACCTATTCTGCGGTCATATTAATCTGGTGACTATGGTGCGGCAGCTGGCACGGCTAACTCGTGTCCCTTACACCGTACTCACCTATGGCAAAGAAGTTTGGTTTCCGTTGAAATCTTCTGAAGGAGATGCGCTACGGTCGGCTGATGGCATTTGGACAATTAGTAGGTATAGTCGCACCCTGGCCTGTAAGGCAAATCAGCTAGACGACCAACGGGTAGAAATTTTACCCTGTACAGTGGATGGTCAAGGATTTACACCTGCGATCGCAAATCCTGAGCTCCAGCAGCGCTATGGGCTTGCAGGTAACCAGGTATTGATGACTGTCGCTCGTCTATGGCGGGGCGATCCGTACAAGGGTGTGGATGTCACGATTCGGGCGTTACCTGCGATCGCAAAGACCTGCCCCAACGTAAAGTATCTTGTCATTGGCCGAGGGGACGATCAGCCCCGGTTGGCTCAGTTAGCCCAAGATTTAGGAGTCGCCAAGCGTGTAGTCTTTGCAGGCTTTGTACCCAACGAAGAACTAGTCGATCACTATCGCCTGGCCGATGTCTATGTCATGCCGTCCCAGGAAGGGTTTGGCATTGTCTACCTAGAGGCCATGGCCTGTGGTATTCCTGTCATTTCCGGTGATGACGACGGCTCGGCGGATCCCTTACAAGATGGTCGCTTAGGCTGGCGCGTTCCCCATCGAGATCCGGATGCTGTAGCCGCCGCCTGTATTGAGGCTTTACAGGGAGACGATCGCCGCTGCGATGGCCCGTGGTTACGAGAGCAAACCCTGGCAAAATTTAGCAAAGCAGCGTTAGCTCAACAGTTGAAGCACCTTTTAGACCAGGCTCCGCAACTAAAGCCCATCCATAAGTAAAGGTTTCAAATCATCCCAAGGATTAGCAGCGCTCCATAAAACATGGCGCTGCTGATCCCCAGTATGATTTTATCTGTCAAGTATCGGTACATTGCAGATCCCACAGATCGATTCATACCCTAAATCAGCAACGGCTAAAATATAGATTCAGCGGCCATAGGAGGCGACAGCATGGCTCCCAACGGGTTTAGACAGTTACAGCTCAACTTTTCTGGCATGGGATGCTGGCTAACCCTAGCCATCGGCTTTGGCCTAGTGACCACCGTAGGCATTGGCTGGCTATTAAAGTCCTTGTTGGTCCTTGTTATCCTGCTGATTTCAGTGCCGATCGTCTTGATCGTAGGCTCACAGTTTTGGCTCAGACGCAACCTGGTCGAAGGGGCCTGCCCGGCCTGTTCGCAGCCGTTGACCGGGTTTAGACCTATCCCCATGTCCTGCCCTAACTGTGGTGTAGCGCTACAGGCAAAGGATGGCGCCTTTGTCAGGGTGGCTCCCGAAGGCACCATTGATGTCAATGTAGTCAATGTTGATGCTGTCCGGACCGATGCCGGGGATACGGATGAGGTAACTATTGTGGATGTAGACGTTCTACCACCCGCCGACTCTTAAACGATTGCTGTGTGCCCATGGTTCCTAGCCAAACGCGAACGCTAGAAGCTTTAGCTCGCTTAGACAGTGCCCCCAATCGACAGAAAAATACCCCTGACAATCATGCACAATCTGCAGTGTGCACTGTCAGGGGTAGTGTTTAGGTAACCAACGTTCGCTGACCAACGTTAGTTAGTGAACTTTACTGCTGAACAGACAAAGTAAACGGAGCACCATTACCATCTATGTCACCCACGTAGAGGCGATAGGTGCCTGCTTTGTATAGTCCTCGAGATTGAATGGCCCCGCCATTAAAATCATGGGCTAGGATACACTCGCGTGAATTGTTATCGGGACCAACCATAAGCAGCGTGTAATCATTGGAGCCGGCAACTTCAATCGAGACCGAAGTAGGTTGGGTAATGTTGAAAGAATGATGGGGTTGAGCAGGGATAAAACCGCATTCTGCGGAGGTTTGGGGACCGCCACTGACGCCGCTGATTTCCGCCGCTGACTGACCATAAACAGCAGCAGTGGGTGCAGCAACCACGGTGGCAGCAATTAGAAGAGAAGCGATGTTTTTGGGAGCAATGTTTTTCATCGATAGCACCTTGGCAACTTATAGGGTAGCCTTACGGGAAAACTGAACATTTATCTGAACAACATACATTGGGAATGTATAGCTCAATACTAATGGCAGCATATGGTGAACAGATTTGAGTGTGTGCCAGTTTGCCAAGAGTTAACAAAGTGGAATTGTCGTATAGCCTGTATCATCTAGGTCAACGAATTTAAATGACAGTGACAATCAACTATTTTGGCCCAACCGGACTAGGATAAATCTCTTGGAGTGATTGGAAACAGCAAGGTTGCTAAATGGCTCAGCAGATCATGAATGCTCAGAACTCAATAGTGCCTGTCCTCAAAATACGCTCTGGCTGGCTGGGCTGCAGACGTTTGGTGGCTTGGAGCCTAGAGATCGGTCTGGTGGCTATGGGGGCAATCTTGCCATGGGGTGCGGGGCAATACGCCCTAAAAACAGCCCCCATATCGTTACCTCCCATAGTTGAGGAAACAGCTGAAGACACGGCTAATGAATATACCTCAGACGTCAATCGAAAAGGCACGACAGACGCTTTAGTCCCCCCCAATCCTCTCGTAGGTAAGGCACAAAATATATGGGCGCGTTTTGCCCAGATACCGCCACATCAGCTACATCGTACCGTGCCACACTCCACCAATATTCTCTGGACGGTTGCCCTGATTGCACCTGTGATTATCGCTGGCGGTCAGCTGTTTCAGCTCAGCCGGACGGGGCAGACGTGGCCTAGGCAATGGTTGGGAATTCGGATAATTTCAACGGGCAGTGCACATCTTAAGGGACGGCAGGTCTTGACCCGAGAGCTCGTGCGCTGGGGGCTCCCCCTAATAGTGGTGGGGGGAGTCACCCTGGTGGCCGATTGTTCATTGGGGCTGCTCACGCCAGCCATGGTTGGTTTGTTGGCAATGGTTGAGGGGGCAACGGCCATCGCCCCTGGTAAACGAGCGTGGCATGATCGCCTAGCTAAAACTCAGGTTGAGATCGCAACGGCGGGCTATCTGCCCATGGATAGCCGCAAAGTCAGTGAACCATCGTGGGGCTCTTCGCCAGAGCAAGGCGAGTCATTGGTATATTCTCCACCCTGGACCAATGGGCTTTCATCCCAAGGAAACGGCGCAGTTCAACTCTACGGTGAGACCGCCAATGACGATGACTGGTGGCTAACGGAAGCCGAGGGTAATCTGACTTCGATAGTATTGGCTCCTCGTGCTTTGCAGACTAAGCAAAATGGGGGCGGTGGCTTAGTACTGGTAACTAAGCCAGCTAAAGAGGCCCATCGCCCATGGCTGCTATTGACCTGTGGCATGGTAGTAGCCTGTGCAGCTGGGTTTGGCATTGGCCGGGTGACTCAATCACCTACCACCAATCGGGCTGAGGAAGATGTCTTTCTACAAACGGCCCAGGCTCTCGCTAGCAAAACTCAAGCCGATGGGGACCCTAATACGGCTATCTTGATGTTGGCCCAGGTGGACGATCCTCGTACCGCCCATTATTTGACGGATCTCCTGAGCCAAACATCTCAGACAGACACCTTAGCCACTATTCAACAGGCGCTGGTAAGTCAGGGGTTAGAGAGTCTATCGCCGTTATTGGCCTTGAGCCGTGCCTTAGAAAACGACCTGCAGCAGCCGTTAGATGCCGACACTCGCCATAGTCGCTTGGAACAACGCCATGTGGTGCAGGGTGCGATCGCAAAACTCCTAGCCATCCACAGCAATGAACTAGCCGGAACCCAACTAGATCGCGTTAACCTGGGTCGCTACCATGACACAGACCGAGCCTTTCGCCTCATTCAGCCGGGTTTATTGGCCGCAGGTACCAGCTGGCAAGGGGCCAACTTAAACCAAGCAAATCTAGCAGGGGCTAGCTTTTTTGATGTGGGTGAAGATGGCAGAGCTGATTCTTATGATGATCAAATCAGCAACCTCAGCGG
The DNA here is from genome assembly GCA_937899365.1 of uncultured Leptolyngbya sp. Lineage (GTDB taxonomy): Bacteria > Cyanobacteriota > Cyanobacteriia > Phormidesmidales > Phormidesmidaceae > Leptothoe. The sequence continues at coordinate 5,828 of CALBPH010000501.1, read as the reverse complement.
TATTACTCTAGTCGCCGCAAGCCTTGAAAAGGCTAATTTACAAGGCGTGCAGCTGACGAATGCAAACCTGAGACGCACTGATCTCAAGGATGCAAATTTGACCTATGGCAATCTTGAGCGGGCCCAGCTGACCAATGCCCAATTGATCAATGTCAACGCTCCCAAAAGTCATTGGCAAGGCAGCAACTTAGTGGGAGCAGATCTGACCCAAGCAGTTTTTGATGGGTCAGATTTTACCCAGGCCAGACTCAATCGAATTGAAGCCGCCCATAGCAGCTGGACCCAGGCAACGCTGCCCCAGTCAGACTGGGTAGGGGCAAACTTAATTAGCTCAGATTTTAGTCAAGCCAATTTGAGCAGCGCCAATTTTCAAGGGGCGAATTTAGACAGCGTGAATTTCAACCGGGCAGATTTGAGACAGGCAAATTTACGAGATACCGATCTTAGACAGGCCCAGCTAACTGGAGTCAATCTGACCGATGCCGACCTGGCTGGAGCAATTTTCTACGACGGCAGCACCATCAATGACAGCTTTATTACGCCCAACGCTCAGCTCAGCTCAGTTCGGCATCTCCAGGGGGTAAATTTTAGCCAGGCGCGCAACTTGGATGGTCGGCAGTTAAACTACATTTGTGCCCAGGGGGGCATTCATCCCAGCTGCCGGGGTGGGTTGGATACCGATTAGCAAGCCATGCAGCGGACTCGTTTAAGCACATTAGTTGAGCAAGCAGGTCGCCGGTTCAGCCAGTGGGTTTTTAACCCTTGGCGACGTATTTCTTTGGCCGTCATCAGCCTGCTGTTTGGCAATTTCTTTGCCACGGCCATTTCTGCCACGGCGGGTCAAAAAGCCGAGGTAGACATTATCGTAGCGGCCATTTTGGTGGCCATGGTCGAACTGATTAGCTGGCTACACCACCGGGCTCGCGTCAGCGATCAGCTCACGATACTGCCTGAAATGCTTAACTCATTTAAGTTAGGCATGGTTTATGGTCTCTTTGTTGAAGCTTTTAAACTCGGTAGTTAGGGTCATCGAATCAATCGATTCAATCAGCTGGGCCGCTCGCTGCTCGATGGCTTGCCAGTCTTGATGACGCACACACCCATCTTCAAATAGACCGCTGGAAATACCCACTGCCGTTGCTCCAGCGGCTAACAAATCAGCTGCATTCTTAACGGTTACCCCCCCAGAAGGAATTAGGGGAATATGCCCCATGGGTCCCTGCAAACATTCCAGGTAGGTGGCTCCGCCAAAAGCCTTAATGGGAAATACTTTTACGCTGGTGGCACCCGCTTCCCAAGCCGTCAATATTTCTGTGGGGGTCATGGCCCCGGCCACGGTGGGAATGTGAACGGTGCGTCCGTGGTTGAGTAACTCAAGGGAGGTGTGGGGACTAAAGCAGAACTGGGCACCGGTTGCGATCGCAACCCGCAAATTTTCTTCAGTCAGAATAGTTCCCACACCCACCGTGCAATGGGGCAATGCCTTTTCAATAGCTTGTAGTAGAGCAACAGGCTGATAGCTATTCCAAGTGATTTCCAGTAAATGAATGCCCCCTTCAGCAGCAGCTAGGGCCATATTTAGCCCACTCTCGACCGTCTCAGCTCGAATCACGGCAATCACTCGATGGCTCCGTAGCGTCCGCAGCCACCGCTGCTGATACTCAACGGGATGTCGCGAATGGGGCTGGTGGGGAATCGAATGTAGTGCTGTCATAACTGAAGTGGACATCTGAAGTGGATCTAGTGATATGCCCATTGTGGAGGTGCCCCTACTTTTTGAGTCCACCTCTTAGGCTTTTAGACCAATTTGAACTATGGAAGTGGGTACTTGTTGATACTTATGTAAGCAGTGTTAACGATTCACCAATCCATGTAACGAAATATAATTTTGCCCCATGGATTGGGGAAGACGACAGCGCCAAACGCACAATCGTCCGACTGTATTCGGACGGTTACCATGCAAAACAAAAGCCGCAGGAAAACCTGCGGCTTTGAATGTCAAACTCTTTAGGAATAAGACTGGGGAACGCCTATCGAGCGGGCATTACCTAAGCAATGCTTGCCATGCTGACGTTGTTATCAATCAGCAGTCGCTGTAGCTCGTCAGAATCAACCGTTTCCTTATCCACTAGCATATCTGCCAGCTGATCGAGGACGTTGCGGTTTTCAACCAGCACCTGCTTGGCACGGCTGTAGGCAACATCTACCAAGTCACGAACTTCAGCGTCAATAACAGCCGCCGTTTCCTCAGAGAAATCTCGCTCTGTGGCAATGTCACGACCCAGGAAGGGATTTCCCTGCTGGCGACCCAGGGCTACAGGGCCAAGCTTTTCGCTCATACCAAAGCGAGTCTCCATCTGACGGGCTACTCGAGCCGCCTGCTGGAGGTCATTAGAAGCACCTGTGGTGACTTCCTCATCGCCAAAGATAATTTCCTCAGCCAGACGACCACCCAGGGCAACGGCCATTTGGTTTTTCAGATAAGAGCGAGAGTATAGACCAGATTCTAGACGCTCTTCACTGGGGGTAAACCAGGTAAGACCACCGGCCTGACCTCGGGGAATAATGCTGATCTTCTGCACAGGGTCATAGTCGGGCATCAGCGCGCCCACTAGGGCATGGCCTGCTTCGTGATAAGCCACCAGAGACTTGCGCTTCTCGCTCATGACTCTATCCTTCTTCTCGGGACCAGCCAAGACACGGTCAATCGCGTCATTAACCTCATCCATGGAGATTTCGGTCAAGTTGCGACGAGCCGCCAGAATAGCGGATTCATTCAACAGGTTTGAAAGGTCAGCACCGGTAAAACCAGGTGTACGGCGAGCAATTTTCTCTAGGTCGACATCCTTGCTGAATGTCTTGCCACGGGAGTGAACGCTCAAGATTTCTAGGCGACCGGAGTAGTCAGGGCGGTCAACCACCACCTGACGGTCAAAACGACCAGGACGCAAGAGGGCGGCATCTAACACATCGGGACGGTTAGTCGCAGCGATGATGATGATGCCGGTGGTGCCTTCAAAACCATCCATCTCCGTCAGGAGCTGATTTAGAGTCTGCTCACGCTCATCGTTACCACCGCCAAGACCTGCACCCCGCTGACGACCTACGGCGTCAATCTCATCAATAAAGACAATACAGGGGGCATTGCTCTTAGCCTGCTCAAACAGATCACGGACACGGGACGCACCCACACCCACAAACATTTCTACAAACTCAGAACCGGATATGGAGAAGAAAGGCACACCTGCTTCACCAGCAACGGCTTTGGCAAGCAAGGTTTTACCCGTACCTGGAGGGCCAACCAGCAGGACACCCTTAGGAATCTTGGCACCAACAGCGGTAAAGCGGTCAGCGTTCTTCAAGAAGTCCACCACCTCAGTCAGCTCTAGCTTGGCCTGGTCAATACCGGCCACATCACCAAAGGTGACCTGGGTCTGGGGCTCCATCTGTACGCGGGCCTTCGACTTACCAAAGTTCATGGCCTGACTGCCAGGGCCATTTTGAGCTCTGCGGAGGACAAAGAACAGCACAACCAGCAGCAATATGGGAATCAACAGCGTGCTGAGCACCTGTAGCAAGCGATTCTCTTCAGCCTGGCGCTGAACTTCGATATCTACAGAATTGTCAGTGAGGATATCAACTAGGCCGGGGTCGCTGGGCAGGTTAACCACAATCCGACGCTCTTCGCCAGTCGGGTCGGGGAAACGTGCCTGACTACGGTCGGCACTGATATAAACCTTTTCAATAGCGCCGTTTTCCACTTCGTTAACGAAGCGGCTGTAGCGCCATGATTCGATTTCGATACGGGGTTGTTCAAAGAATGCGGTTGCCAGTGCAATGACGACAACCACCAATAATACGTAGAGTCCAGCGTTTCTCCAGCGCTTATTCACAGGGAGTAAGCCTCCTAAAGTTTGTGATTTTCAGCAATTTAAGCGAGCTTGCCTTTGCTGATTCGAAAGTTGTTAACTTATGTTAACGCATTTCAGGATTCTGTACGGACAACTCCGTTTAGCAGCTGCGCTCGCAAATTTAAGGCAGTTAAAACATCCGCCTCAGGGCGTTTAGACCTGCGTGGGTAGAACTATAGTTTAGTTTAATATTCCCTAGCAGAACTGTGTGAATTGGCATAGTGCCGACCACACAGTTGCTATAGGCTAAACATTCAAATTGCTCCACGATGTCGGATGTCCAAGGGGTGTCAGTAACGGCCTGGTTAGCCAAGCCCCTGATTAACCGGGCTCGGCTAATGCCTGGCAATAGCCCACTGGCTACAGGCGGTGTCCACCATTGTCCATCAGCATAGCCCCAGAGGTTGCCAGTGCTGGTTTCTAGCCATTCTCCAGAGGGAGCTACCAAGATAGCGTCACGGGCTCCGTGGGTTTTGGCTGCCTGCATGGCGAGCCAACAGGGGAGATAGTTACCGGTTTTGTGCGTGGGTAAACTGCGCTGATATTGGGGTCCTTGGGCACCCCAGACCGTTACCCCGTCAGTTTGGTGCTGCTCAAGGTGATGGGGCAGCGGGCGACCTGTGATCAGCTCGTTACCATCGGCAAGGATGGCTAATCGCAAAACTGGGTAGTGGGCAAGCAATGCCTGACAGCCTTCGGTCACACGTTGCCAGTTAGGTTGGGGCCAATCAAATGTATATAGAGATTGGGAGATGCGATCGCAATGCTCCCCCCACGCCGTCAACGGATGCTCCAGACTATGTCCATACACCCGCATTGTCGTAAACACACTGGCCCCATAGGCCAGCGCAGGGTTACTCGGCAAAATTGGCATGGGCTCATCTACATATAACCGGCCTGCAAACCAATAGGTCATCTGCTGCATGGTTAACGTGGGTGCGACTTGGTTTTACCTTATTAGAAGATGAGAAACGTAGTCGGCAGGGGCCAATGGTGCAAAAATCAACGATTCAGCTAAGCCAATATGAGGCAGCCTACATAGACTTAAAACCACCGGATGAATGGGCAGCCCAGGGCAGTCCTGTCTTGCTATTTCTCCATGGATTTTTAGGAGAAAGCAGTCTATGGCAATCTCTGATGGAGCGTCTGACCAATCCCTATCGCTGTATTGCCTTAGATTTACTAGGATTCGGAGGCTCGTCCAAGCCCAAGCTAAAGTACACCATTTGGCATCAGACGGCTTTTTTAAGTGAATTTATCGATGCCCTACAGCTCCAAAATGTCATCCTAATTGGGCATTCCTATGGCGGTTGGACCAGCGCGGCCTTTGCCATCGAACAGGCCAACATGGCGTCATCGGTGATCACGAACCTGGTCCTCATTGCACCAGCGGGAATTCGGGATGACAGCTTTGTAGGGCGCTACAACTATATGCGCCCGGTTTTGTGGGAAACGCCAGTTATAGATTGGGTGCTGAGCGGTCTAAAACCCCTTGCCAAAGTGACGGGTCAGCAAAAAACCTACGAACAAGTGGCCATGGCACGCCGGGAATTTGGCAAGCAACCGGTAGCCAAGTCCTTTATTGTCGATCGGCTACGTCCCGAGGATGCTATTGATACGGTTGAGAAAGACATTCACAAGATTTCGGTACCCACCCTGGTCATTGCCGGTGCCCAGGACACCACCATTCCCCTCTGGCATTGTGAAACCTATGGTCAGGGCGTATCGGGTGCCCAGTTTGAGGTCTTGCCCGAGGCCGATCATGATTTGATTCGAACAGATTGCGACTCTATTGCACACCTAATCAAGACCTTTATAAATATCCCATCGTCGAGGCGATACAAAGGACGGCACAGAGAAGGGGAATAAGATATAAAAAGATAGGGGGTTGACCAAAAAAAAAATTTTTTTGACCCT
>CALBPH010000500.1 GCA_937899365.1 uncultured Leptolyngbya sp. | reverse complement strand
AGCAGAAGGAGCAATGGCAGGGGGCAACGTTGACATTACCACCCCTCAACTCTTAAGAGTGACAGATAGTTTCACCAATTTAGATAGCAATATCGCCAGTATCTCCACAGCCGCAGCCAATGGCACAGGAAATATCACCATTCGCCACGGAGGCAATAGCGCTACCCCTTTTGCAGTAGATAATAGCAGCATTTTAGGCAGCCATGCCATGATCACTAGTGGAGATTTTCAGATTCCCACGGGCAATTCTTTTATCAATAGCTACACTTTAGGTAATATCTCTCTTCTGACCCAAGATATTACCCCAACTATTACTCAGCCGTTGGCACCCATCCCAGCTATCGCCACGCCCACTCCCGAAATCATCACATCAACAACACCTATACATCAAACCATTAATCCCTCACCTCCCTTACTGAGCAGTCGCATTGAGCCCTTAAATGAATCAGCCCATGACCAAGACTCTAGAGAGTCCAACAGCGCTTTATTTGAGCGACTTGAAAGCTCATTTTCAGATCAGTTTAAATCTCATCTAAACCTATATGAGCGAGTAAGCGTATCGTCTACGAGTCTGGCCTCAGCCCAACAAACCCTAGGCAAGGTTGAAGCGTCTACGGGCGTGAAACCAGGCGTTTTATATGTGTATTTTCTCCCGCCTGATACAAAAGACTCGGCATTGTCTGACCCCAACGATCTAAATCCTAAGGATGAACTAGGTTTGTTGTTGCTGACCCACACTGGACAGGCTATCCGCAGAAAAGTTGAAGGGGTCACCCGCCAGGAAGTAATGGCTATAGCCGTAGACTTTTACGCCCAAATAACCAACTCAATGTCCGTATCTTCCCAGTATTTACCGTCTGCACAGCAGCTCTACAACTGGTTTATCAGACCTGTTGAAAATGAACTACACCAGCAAGACATTGAAAGTCTGGCCTTAGCCATGGATACGGGCCTACGCACATTACCAGTGGCGGCTCTCCACAATGGCGACGAATTTTTAATAGAACGCTACAGCCTAGGGGTTATTCCCAGCTTTAGTTTAACTGACTTCAATTCTGAAAAGTTTCTATATACCGAGATAGAAAACACTCAAATGCTAGCCATGGGGGCATCTCAGTTTCCCTCTCAGCAAATTTTACCGGCTGTTCCAGAGGAGCTTGAGATTGTTGCTGACGCGTTTTACAAAAGTGAAGTATTTCTAGATGAGCAGTTTACCCTCAACAATTTACAGACACAGGTTGCCCATAATAAATTTGGCATCGTACACCTGGCAAGTCATGGAGTATTTGAGCCAGGAGCACCCAGTAATTCCTACATTCAACTATGGGATCAACCCCTCCAGCTTGATCAGATCCATACATTAGGTTTGCAAGACGCCAACATTGCCCTGATGGTATTAAGCGCGTGTAACACGGCCCTGGGCGATCGCGAAGCAGAATATGGTTTTGCTGGGTTAGCGGTCAATGCAGGGGTGCAAACGTCTGTGGCCAGTCTATGGCCCATTAGTGATGAAGGGACCTTAGGGTTAATGACTTACTTTTACGAACATTTACTACAACAGCCTGTTCGAGCCACCGCCCTACGCCAGTCACAGTTGGCAATGTTGCAGGGTGAGCTTCAGTTTTCAAATGGAGCGCTATATGGGTTTAATGAGAAAGTGTTAGCTCACTTTCCAGAACTGGAATACCACGGACGTTGGGACTTTAAACATCCCTTTTACTGGTCTACCTACACACTAGTAGGCAGTCCCTGGTAGCATTGTTATGTGAGCCTTTAAAGGCCCATAGCCAATGGCAACAACTATGGACATTGCCATTGGTGACTGCCCCATTCTACTTTTGCACTAACCTGGCCTGACGGCGATACGTCAAAAGTCGATTAAATATAATTGACTCAGAAAAACCACAGGAGAGAAATAAAATCCACGAAAAACTATTTCTCGACATCATTAGCGTTTCTGAAAGATTACTAATAATTGAAAGCACAAGAAAGGCTAAAATCCAGTTTTGCTCCCAAGACTGGGTAATACGAGTCAGCAAAGCAGCTTTAAAGAACATTTCCCATAAAGCGGCGATATATATAAAAAGTCCAATAAAGCCTACCTGTAACCATAAATCTAAAAATCCGTTGTGAGCATTGGGTGTATCCCACCGCACCGCCCGGATAATATATGCAGACTCTCCATCTAATCCATTCCAAAAAGCATTGTATCCATAGCCCAGCCAAGGTCGTTCGATAATTTTATCAATCGCGTAGGGCCACAGATCGGTTCTGCCAGTGAGGGTCGTATCTTTCCCCACCGCACCCAGGGTAGTGGCAAAAATTTCAGGCAACCATACTGATAAGGAACAACCAACTAAAATAAAGGCAATCAGCAACAAAATAAAACGATTTTTAGATAGGCAAAAAAATCGAGTGCCGATGGCGAGCGAGGTTGCAATCACAAAATTTAGTAATGCACCACCTGAGTTAGAAAAGATAATAGAGGTGAATGCTAACGCAAAGCCTAACCAATATAGCCATTTAGGTCTTTGAGTATTGGCTAAAACAAAAAAGAGTGTGGACGTAAACACCATTAACTGTCCAAACCCATTTTTATGGGTAGACACACCTCGCCAAGCACCACTATGAATCCCACCCATAATTCCATAGTGTGGGAGAAACAGTACAAACAATAAACTGACGACCAGGACAAGCCCAAAGGTAATCCCTAAAATGCGCAGCTGCTCTCGCAGGGTATATCGGCTGGCTAAATATACCCCCATCAGAGATGAGCCAATCATGGCGATAGACGCATTTATTGTTGTAGCTGGGTCTACAGACCACAGGGTTGAAAGGGGAACTAACAACAACAATACTAAAAGATATTTATTTTGCAATAATGTGTAAAGTATCTTTTTCCATCGCAAACTTACAAGTGCAATAGTCAACAGATAAACAATTAAATAAAGTCGACGTACAGGACTGTAGTCAAATGAAAGCATATCAACTCCATCGCCTTCACTAGCACCCCCTGAGATAAATAGCTCAGTCATGTCATTGGAATAGAGGAAAAGAACTATGACGGTAAAGCCATATTCAATTTTTTTGATTTTACTAACAAACGGAGAGAGTAAGTTCTTAGGCCGTTGAGGTGTTAACTCTTGACAATCTAGAGTAGTGCTCATAGTTCTTAAATTGAAGTGTTAACTCCCTAACTTCTCTTTACTGAGGTTTCGTTCCAGGCGTTAATACACTCATAACCAATGCGGTTGACACACTCAATATTGTTCCGATTAGCACTCCTAGGGCAATTATTTGTGTTTTGCCACTGGATGTCGGCGTAGTTGGCACCACCGCCGGTTCGATCAGCTGACTATTGTTGATTGTTTCATCTTGCTGCACTTGAATTTCTTCGAGCCGTCTTACCAGGGTTTTATAGGTTTCTTGGGTTGCCGATAACTGCCGTTCTAGAGCCCTTTGCCTCTGCCCCAGGCGGGGTAGGCTTTTAACTCGCTGCTGGTAGTCGTCATTGGCAGTTGTCAACACCTCTAGACGCTTGAGTAAGCTATTGTAGTCAAGCTCTGTCTGAATATAATCTTCAATTAACCCTAACTGAATTGGGTCAGAGTACAGCATATTACTCGTAACCTCTGTGGGCTCACCCAAGACGGCTTCTATTTCTTGATTGAGTAACTGACTGAGTAAATTTCTCTCCGTAATCAAGCGCTGCATGATGGGACTATCAGATTTATAGCGTGCTTTCTTGATTTTTATTTCTTGGTTGACCTCTTGCAGATTGGCAAGCGTTGATTGCACTGAAGAAGCCTCACTCAAACGACCAATGGCTAGAGCTTCTTGAGAGGAAAGCCTGAGCTCAGCCTGTAGGTCTGAAACCCTAACGCGAGATTCCTCAATAGCTGACTGAACCACAATCATTTCCTGCTGCATTGAGTCGAGGGTGCCAACAGCGGTCTTAGTTTCTTCATCAATAGAGATAACATCGTTATTTTCTAGGAACGTGCGCAGCTCAGACTCAGCCGCCAGCAGATTTTCTTCTACACGAGGTAGCTGCTCACCAATAAATTGTTTGACCCGACGCATTTCTGAGCGTTTACTCTCAAGGGATTCCTCTTGATAATTTTTAATCAGCGTATTGATTAACTGTGCCGCTATTTTAGGATCCGTGTGCTCATATCTGATTTGCAGAATATCCGTGCCACCAATAATCTTAATTTCAATTTCTTTTCTCAGATCTTTTGTTTCTAGAAGATCATCATCTTTGGTTTTTGGGCGAACTTCTTGAATCGTCTTTTGAATAACAGGACGTGATAGTAATAATTCTGTTTGTGTAGTTAGAGGTGTTTGATCTCCGATCAACGACTGTAAAACAGCGTCTTCGCGATTAGTAACACCGGACAAAACTGACGCACTAGTCGACTTAAATAAAAGCTTGGCATCGGCAGCATAGGTGGGTTCCACTTGTGTCGAATAGAACACCGATCCTAAAATAGGTAAGAAAAAGAAGATGCCTACGAGCCAAGCTGAATGCCGAGTCGCCCTCATAAAACGGTAGCGATCAAGCCAGATATGAACATCTAATTCTTCACGATCGTTTAACGTATTCTCGTCTGAGAGTTCTTCGTATAGGGATTTAATCGATGGCATGGGTAATACGGGTATCTCTTATCTTGTCAGGCTGTAAGTAGATTGCTTGTAATACATCTGCAGCTTTAACCTCTAAGGGAAATAGACCTAGAATAAAAAATTTAGTAATCCTAGGATACTCAAGAGAGGTGACGATACCTGGTTGACAGTATCTGACGCTGTGGCAATCGTAGACCGTTCTATAATGACCGCATCTCCCTCTTGTAGGATGGGGTTGCTGTCCTCATTGATGCCCTGAGCTAGATCAACAAAAATTTCTCGTTGGGTAACAGAACCATTGGGGTTGAGCCTGATTAACTCAACCGTTTGCTCATCAGCCCGCTCAGTAAACCCTCCCGCTGCTAAAAGCGCCTGATTAAGAGACGTATTTAAAGGAACTTGTAATGACCCCGGTGAGGTTACCTGCCCGACAATATTGACTGTAATGGCATCGGGGGCAAGACTTGAAGACGACAGCTGAGTGATTTCCTCATTTGTCATCTCAGAAGCAACAGGAATAAGAATCTGATCGCCATCCCTAAGTAAAACATCTTTTTCAATATCTCCTGATTCGATTAATTTCCATAGATCGATAGAAATTGTCCCTTCTGAGGGACGTTGTACTTGAATTGCCCTTACATTTGCTAAACGGGTAATACCTCCAGCCGCTTGGATTGCTTGGGTTAATGTAGGCCAATAGCGAATTCGCTGTTGGCTTATATTACTTTCTACCGCCTCGGTGCCAATACGCAGGGTATTTCCCCTGGGATGTTTGACCTCGCCGACGATACCCACTTGTAGAGGTCGGGGTTGCAGAACATCGACGGTGACTAGCGGATTATGGAGGTAGGAGTCGTATAAATTAGCAACGGTTTGTTCGGTTTCTTGGGGGGTTAAACCGGCTACAGAGACCTTACCGATCCACGGTAGTGTAATCGTACCGTCAACGAGAACAGTTTGCTGAATATTCTGAATCTCAGGAATTTCAAAAATATCTAATTTAATTTGATCGCCAACACCTAATACATAGCGATCGGCAAAATTATTAGGCAGGGAATCTTGCTCTAAACCAGAAGGGCTTTGAGCAATCGCCAACTCAGATAACATCGGAGAAGGCCATAGCCCCAAAGCTACACCGATTCCTAATGCGATTAGTCTCATGATAACAGTTAATTGTTAGTAGCCTTAGAAGTAAGTTTTCTCAGAATGTTGAGAATAGAACATTCAAACGTAGAGAGTTAAACAAAAGACTGTTATTAATTAAGGAGAGCGACACACCTGAATATCATCCAAGCTCACGTTTAGTTTGTTTGCTATTGATGAAGCAGCCAGACAAATTGTATTTTGTATCCCTAGGATCTCGAAAATTTCATATAAGTGTTGATCTATTGTTCCTGATTTACCAAAATAAAATATATGTCACATAATCTCCTCTAGGTAGCCCTTTTTTTAGATACAGTAAATAGTCCAAAGTATCAGGAGTTTTCGAGAATATCGAGAAAATTGGCTAATTGAGCAACCATTTTTCGCCATTGCCAATCCTCGGGAGAATTTTATCCATAGAGAATGGTTTAATGCATTTTGTGTTTCAGGTACCGGTTGTCTCTTGGCTGTCTGCCCCGATTTCGTAGGACAACCACAAGGGATTGCCCCAATAGGATTACTCGGGCTTACTGAACTCAGATTGTGTGTTAGAGCTTGTAGGGATATCCATTGCCCTAACTGACTCGATTATGGGAAATGTGTTTTTAATAAAAAGACATCGCGGTTTTTCAACGCGATGTCTTTCAGAATAATCAAAGTGGGAAGGGCTGACGATTTTACCCTTTAGGGAATATCAACAAATCCTATAGAGTCAGCGACTGGGGATTGTTTTCAATTAGGTCGGCTAAATCTTTCAAGAAGGCAGCACCATCGGCACCATAGATAATGCGGTGATCGCAGGTGATGTTTACGGTCATCTGCTTTTTGACACCCATCATGCCGTTGGCATCGGCAATGACGGTAGGCTTAGCACCGCCGATGGCTAAAATTGAACCGGTGCCAGGGGGCAGAATGGCATCGAAGCTATCTACGCCAAACATGCCCAGGTTAGATAGGGTAAAGGTGCCGGTGGTGTACTCTTCGGGCTGCAGTTGCTTACTACGGGAACGGGCGACAAGGTCTTTCCAAGTACGGGATAGAGAGTAGATATCCATTTGGTCGGCACCGCGCAGGACCGGGGTAATTAGCCCCCCATCGGGCATGGCCACAGCGACGGCGACGTTGATGCTGCCGTTATATTGAATGCCAGCGTCGGTGTAGCTAGCATTTACGATGGGGTGCTTGACCAATGTCATGGCCACAGCCTTAGAGAGCAGACCGGTCATGGTCACTCCCTTGGGCTTGATTTGCTTGTAGAGGGCGTCGAGGGCGTCGGTGGTAATGGTATAGCTAACGCGGAACACAGGCACTGAGAGGCTGGCGTTCATGTTGCGAACGACGGCCTGCTGCATCGTATTGAAAGCGGTGACCTGGCCAGGGACCGGCGGTGGAGCGGTGGGAGCAGCAGGAATTGTGGGGACTGGTGCAAGAGCAGGAGCAGGGGCAGCAACGGCAGCAGCAACTGGCGTCGGTGTTTGACCGGCTGCTTTTTCGACGTCTTGGGCGACGATGCGACCGTGGGGGCCAGAACCGACCAGGGTTTTGATGTCTACTTTAAGCTGCTTGGCTAGTTTTTTGGCTCGGGGTGACGCGATTAGCCGACCGCTAGACGCAGAGCTGCTGCCGTTTTGTGAGGCGACGGGGGCAGATGCGGCGGCGACGGGTTCAGGCG
>CALBPH010000499.1 GCA_937899365.1 uncultured Leptolyngbya sp. | reverse complement strand
TTATAGGCGGCCCAGCCACCGAGGTGAGAAATGTCGGGCCAGTTGTTTTCGTCGATCAGATTTTTGGGGTAGAGCATTGCGATCGCAACGCCGCCGCCCTCCAATGTCACCTCCGCCGGATACATGTGGGGGGGCTCGGTAGAAACCAGATAGTCATACTGCTCAGCCGTCAGTTCATATAGCTCACCGGGAATAGAAATCCCTCCAGACTCTACGCCATAAATACCGGGGTGCCAGCCATCTTGAACAGAATGCAGACGATAGCTGGCGGTTGTTTTTGCGGCTTTTAAAAAGGTAGCGGACTGCAGATTCCCATGGTCCGGCTGTCCCCGCAGCGCTGAACCACAGATAAATACAACCTTGGTACCGGCATCAACCATGGCTAGTCTCTCCTCGATGTGTAATGACAGCAGACATACTATTGCATCTGTCAGGTTAGTTAGGGCAATTGGTTAAGACCATAGATATCCTGGAAAGTCTTAAATTACAACCGCTAACCTGACTCACCATCGCCATCGCCATCCGTCAAGGGCGGCTGTTGCTGCAAGCCCCATGCATCGGTAACTGCACCGCTAAACCCGACGTAGCTGTCGTTACAGATCTCTAACAGGGGCGTTTATACAATGGGGGTTAAACATTTTTAAGATTTGAGTGACTGCTCACTCAGCTTTTTAATATCACCTGGACACACTGCTTATGTTGCGCACCGCTGCTTCTGCCGCTACCGGTTCTATAGCTAATACGCTGGCCATTAACGGCGATCGTCTTATGCAGATGATGACTGATGTCGGGGCGATTGGGGCCTTACCCAATGGCGGGGTGCGTCGATTAGCGTTTAGCCCAGAAGATCGACAGGCACGGCAGCTGGTGCAGAGCTGGATGGAAACCGCTGGCATGACGGTGACCATTGATGCCGCGGCTAATATTATTGGTCGTTATGAAGGGCGCTTTCCCCATGCCCCGGCCCTGGCTACGGGCTCCCACTTAGATACGGTGCCCAATGCTGGCATTTATGACGGGACCTATGGGGTATTGGCGGGGGTGGAAGTGGCTCGTACGCTTTATGAACAGGGTATTCGTCCCGACCACCCGATTGAGGTGATTGTCTTTGCTGACGAAGAGCGCACCATGATTGGCAGTAAGGCCATGGCGGGAAAGGCGAGCCTGGAACCTAATTTCTACGACCATCCCCATTATGAACCGATTGAAATGGGGCTGAGTTTTATTGGGGGAAACTGGTCTCAGCTGCCCTCTGCTCGGCGGGACACTGACGGATTGGCGGCATTTGTCGAACTTCATGTGGAGCAAGGTCCGGTGCTAGAGGCGGCGGACAATCCCATGGGGCTGGTTACCGGCATTGTGGGGCAGCGGCGCTACCTGATTACCATCGACGGTAGCGCTAGCCATGCGGGGACAACGCCGATGCCCATGCGTCAGGATGCCCTGGTGGCAGCCTCTGAGATTATTTTGGCAGTTAATCGGATTGGTAACAAAACCGGTGATGGCTATGGGGACCAGGTGGCGACGGTGGGTGCCATGAAGCTGTCGCCCAATGTGGCTAATACGATCCCGGGTCGCGTGGAGATGACTTTAGATATTCGGGACCTGTCAAACCAGCGGTTAGACGCCATGATCAGCGAACTGGAGGAAGTGATGGGTGCGATCGCAACCCAAACCCACACCCAGATCTCCCTTAAACCACAGCTCCGCAACGAGCCTGTCCCCGTCAATTCCCACATCTACAATGCCATCGCCCAAGTCTGCGATCAGCTACAGCTGCCGGTTCAGCCACTTCCCAGCCGTGCCAGCCACGATGCCCAAATTATCGCCAGCATCACCGACATGGGAATGATTTTTGTCCCTAGCCAAGACGGCATCAGCCACTCGGAAACCGAATACACCACCCCTGAGCACTGCATTCAGGGCGCAAACATTTTGCTCCACACCCTACTCAAACTCGACCAGCACTATCGCTGTCCTGAGGAGGTTACAGCCCTAAAGAAAAAATCTAAAGTTTAATGGAACTTTCCCAGTTGAGCAGACAGCCATTGGTACCGTTTACCCAGTTGTTTTCTAGGTCACATTGGCTTTCCATGTTCACTGGTAACAGATATTACTAACCGACACCGCCCATAGTTAGACCACATCCAAGTAGTCCCTACAGGAGACACCCCCATGGCGGTTAGTGCTGAGCGGTCTTCCCCGATAGCCTCTCAAACGCAGCCTTCTCCATCACCCAATTCGGTGCCAGCCGCCGCGGCAGGCGTTGCCCTCCGGTCCGTAACCAAAAAATACGGCACCGTCACCGCCATTGAGAACATGACCCTGGATATTCCAGCGGGTATCTACTGCTGTTTGCTGGGCCCCAGCGGCTGCGGTAAGACTACGGCACTGCGGATGATTTCTGGTCATGAAGCCGTCACCAGTGGTCAGGTGCTGATTGGCGATCGCTGTGTCAATGATTTGCCAGCGGCCAAACGGAACACCGCCATGATGTTTCAAAACTACGCCCTGTTTCCCCATAAAACCATATGGCAAAATATCGAATTTGGCCTAAAGATGCAGCGGGTGGCCAACGGTGAGCGTCGTGACCGGGTCGCCGAGATTCTCGAGCTAGTCGGTCTTAGCCACACGGCTGAGCGCAAGCCTCACCAGCTTAGCGGTGGGCAGCAGCAGCGGGTGGCCCTGGCCAGGGCGTTGGTCACGCGGCCCCAGGTGCTGATGTTAGATGAACCCCTCAGCGCGCTGGATGAAAATCTACGGGTGCGCATGCGGGGGGAGCTCCGCAAAATTCAAAAACAGTTTGGTCTCACCTTTATCCAAGTCACCCACCATGTGGAAGAAGCCTTTTCCCTATCGGACCAAATTGTGGTGATGAACCATGGGCTCATTGACCAGGTTGCCACTCCCAGTCAGCTTTTTAGTCAGCCCGCCTCCCAGTTTGTTGCCAAATTTATCGGCGACAACAATATCTTTTCTGGCAAAGTACTCAGCTCCACCCCCCATGGTGACGGTAACGATCTCATTCGCCTAGATGTAGACGGCATCGGCTCACTCTACGCCGTTGGCAACAGTACCCAGCCCGGAACAGATGCGGCCTGCTGCGTTCGCCCCGATCTCCTTACTTTAGAAAAGTCTTCCGCTGACTCCAGTCTCCCGTCGTCGTCTCCTGCCGCCAACACCCTCACCGCCCGCATCACCCAGGTGGAACTGACCGGTTTTGTTACCCGTGTGGCCCTAATCACAACCGCCACCGGACAGCCTCTACTGCACACGCTACGTACAGTAGATTTTGAAAAGCTTGCCCTGCAAGAGGGCCAGACCGTTTCCCTGAAATGGTCGGCCAACGACTGTGTTTTTCTGGCCCATTAGACAATGACAACGCTCACTGTCTAATTCAGATTCACACAGATTACTTGATCGTGCTTCTAGGAATTACCTATGCCTAAAATTACTCGTCGTAAGCTACTCTATACCGGTCTGGCTGCCGGGGCTGCCGTCGCCACAACCCGCTGTGCCTCCCCTGAGGGTACCCCCAACAATCCGGCTCCGGGGCCTGAGGTCAACACCAACCAAACTAAGGACATCACCCTGCGCCTGATTGGTACGGGCGTCTCCCAAATCAATGAAATCCGCGATAAGGCCCAAGAAGATCTCGGCTTCAATCTAGAGATGCGGGCCTTGAGCACCGAAGAGAACAACCAGATTGCCATTACCCAACCTGACCAGTACGACATCTTTGATGGTGAGTACTTTAGTCTGCCGCTGGTGGTTCCCTCGGGCAATTTGCAACCCCTAGATGTTTCTAAAATCAAAGACTGGGACAAAATTGTTCCCTTCTTTACCACCGGCAAATTTGAAGGACTGCCTGTGGAAGCATCCCAGGGAACAGCTCCCTATAAAGTGATGTATCTCAAGGGGGCTGACTCCACCGAGTTTTCTGATACTCCCACGGACTTTGCCACCCTGATTCCCTTCCAGTACAACGCCGATACCCTGGGCTATCGTCCCGATCTGGTCGGTCGCAACATCGAAAGCTGGGGGGAGCTGTTTAACGAAGAGTTTAAGGGTAAAACCTCTATTCTCGATATTCCCCAGATTGGGATTATGGACGCTGCCATGGTAGCCGAAGCTCTAGGGCTTATGAGCTTTGGCGACAAGGGCAACATGACCAAGGCGGAAATTGATCAAATTACCGATATCCTCAAAGAACAAAAGGCCAAGGGCCAGTTCCGCGCCTTTTGGAAAACATTTGATGAGTCGGTAAACCTGATGACCTCTGGTGAGGTTGTTCTGCAGTCCATGTGGTCTCCGGCGGTAACCGCTGTTCAATCCAAGGGCATCGAGTGCATCTATGCCCCCCTCAAAGAAGGCTACCGCGGCTGGGGCGGCGGTGTGGGTCTCTCCAAAAACCTCAAGGGCATTGAGCTGGATGCTGCCTATGAGTATCTCAACTGGATGTTAGAGGGCTGGGTCGGTGCCTTCCTCGGGCGCCAAGGTTACTATAGTGCGGCTCCAGAAAACTCTAAGAAGTATATGAGCACCGAAGAGTGGGACTTCTGGTACGAAGGCAAGCCCGCTGCCACCGATATTGTAGATCCCTTTGAAAAGACCCTGGCCAAGGCGGGTGCTGTGCGTGATGGGGGTGCCTTTAAGGAACGTTTTGGCAACATTGTTTGCTGGAACTCCACCATGGCTGAGAACACCTATCTCGTTCAAAAGTGGAACGAGTTTATTGCCTCGTAGGCAAGAGATTACGAGCAGAAGCTTTTGTAATTCACTAAAGCTTCTGCAAGCCCCCTAAATCCCCCAATTCTGGGGGACTTTGATTTTTTGCTTATCGACAGTTCTCAGATAAGAAATTTCTGAAGCCCCCAGAATTGGGGGTTGGGGGCTTAGATAGTTTTTGTCTCACAAAAAGTGCTTTCAAATACTGGTATTTCTAGGCCTAGATAAACATCACTTTTTTTATGGCTAAAGCCTGGACCCATCTAAAGCCTTATCTTCTGGCAACACCCCAAGCAATTGCCCTGGGGCTGTTTCTGATTTTTCCCATCATCCTCATTGGTGTAGTTAGCTTTTGGGAATTTAATGGCTATTCCATGACTCCCGCCTTTACCCTGGATAACTACATTGGTGTTTTCACCTCCGACGTTACCCTCAAAACCTATCTCAACACGTTCAAGTTTGTTGGGCTGACCTGGCTGTTTACCCTCCTCATTGGTTACCCAGTCGCCTATTTTCTGGCGTTTCACATACCCAAACTGCGCTGGCAGGTGCTGTTATTTCTGGTGTGTACCATCCCATTTTGGACCTCTAACATCATTCGGATGATTTCGTGGCTGCCATTATTGGGGAGAGAGGGGTTGGTTAATCAGTTGCTGATGGGGTCAGGCTTGGTGCAGCAGCCGCTGGAGTTTTTCCTTTATTCAGACTTTGCAGTGGTGCTGGGTATGGTGCACCTGTATATAATTTTTATGATTGCGCCCATATTTAATAGCCTCATGCGTATTGACCGCACGTTGGTAACCGCAGCAGAGGACATGGGTGCCTCGGGCTTTGGCGTATTTAAAGAAGTCATTTTTCCGCTATCGGCCCCTGGCATTGCCATTGGCTCTATTTTTATTGTCACCTTGGTGATGGGTGAGTTTGTCACTGTTCGGCTAATGGGCGGCGGTCAGGCGGCGTCCATCGGTAAGCTAATTCAGACCCAGATCGGTAGTTTGCAATATCCCTTGGCGGCGGCCAATGCCATGGTGTTGTTAACCGTGACGCTGCTGGTGGTGATTTCAATTTTGCGGTTAGTGGATATTCGGAAAGAACTATGAAAAAGCGCTCCCTCTCCTTTTATCTTCTCGCTGCATTTTTTGGGCTGTTTGTCATTTTTCTCTATGGCCCGATGATCACTATTTTTATTCTGTCTCTCCAGGGTCCTGAGGGCACCCTTACCTTTCCGGTGCGGGGCTTTGGGGTGTACTGGCTGGGGCAGGTATTTCAGGAACTGCGGGTGGGGAACTTTGTGGAGCCATTTTTGCGATCGCTAGTGCTGGGGGGCAGCGTCACCGTCCTTGTGGCCACCATGTCAGTCTCCGCCGCCATGGCCTTTCGTCAGCGCTTTAAGGGATCAACGGTGCTGTTTTATTTGAGTATTGCCAGCCTGATTGTACCGAGTATTCTAATTTCCCTGGGGTTAGGGGTAATGTTCCAGGTAATGAAATGGCCCACCAGGTGGTACAGCTCTGGTTTGGGGGCCCATCTAACCTGGACATTACCCATCGCATTTTTAATTATGCTAGGTATTTTTAATCGATTTAATCCGTCCTATGAAGAAGCGGCCAGGGATTTAGGGGCCAGTGACACCAAGACATTTTGGGAGATTGTGCTGCCGCTGATCGCACCGAGTTTGGTGGGTGTGAGTTTGCTGACATTTACCCTGTCCTACGATGAATTTACCCGAACATCGCTGGTGTCAGGACAGTACAACACCCTACCCCTAGAGATCTTTGGTATGACAACCAATGTGACCTCGCCGGCACTCTATGCATTGGGAACCTTAACCACCCTGTTTTCCTTTAGCTTGATCACCGTTGCTTATATTCTGTATCGACGTTTGTCAAAGCAGGGGTAAACCGTCATACATAAGACTTGGTTATGGGATAGGTCTGCAAATTTGAGGCAGTCGTTCGGCCAAAAAACACCCATATGCAAAATGATTGCATAAACTAAACTATATGGTTCTAGCTAAAACCATATAGTTTTAGCTATGAATTAATCTTGGCTAATTTAACGCCGTAGTCCTTGACTACGCTGCCCACAGATAAATTTTGATCAGGTGTTCTGCGCGATACAGGCAGCGACACACATGATAATAGGCATGGAGTGGAAATCATGAATCATTCTAAACAGTCGCAACCCACATTGGATAGTGATGAAGGCTGGATTGTACAGGTATATGGCAGCAACCGCCGCCTGCTCTGCGTCTTAGAACCTTCCCACGGTTGGATTTTTCTAGCTGGCTGTTGCGTGGGCCTGTTGTTATCAGTGATTTGGTTTAATGCAGCTCGTTATAGCCCTCCGGCTGAACCCATCGCTCCAACAGAAGCTCCTGCATTGCAGGTGGATTAGGGTGTGGTAAAGAACAAGATTTCTCTTAAGCGTACAACAGGCTTTCAAGTGACCATAGCTTTTTGATGGGATTGTTGCCTGGTGCAAGCTCTTTAACAACCGACAGGGAGTTGCGATCGCAACTCCCTGTCGGCTTGCGACTTACATTAGCCAGCGATATACCGAAAATCATCAAGCAAAAGAAAAACTTATGGTTCGGATTTAACATTGCGTTTCAAATCCGTATTGATAGGGCACAAAAAGTCTGGCGTTAGAGATAGACTTAAATATATAAAGATTTAATTTTTCATAGATTTATATCTATG
>CALBPH010000498.1 GCA_937899365.1 uncultured Leptolyngbya sp. | reverse complement strand
CTTAGGCTCTTTTTTTGTTTTTCAGTTTTGAAAATACAGTCTGGCGCACATAGCTACCGAGTCTACTTCTAAGTTTTCAACTTCTACAAGTTCCATGATTTGCGATCGCAAAATCAAACTCTCTATCAAGACCCACACATTGAATTAAGCAGCCGACGGCTTCACCCTTAAACGGGAGCAATCGGTTCGGTTATCCATCAAGTCTATTCGCGACATTTACTGTTTATCTTTCTAAGTAATCGAAAAGTCCATCCTACAAAGAAAAAACTCCGGCTGACGAAGAAAACAAATTCATTTAATCAGTACCATGGCTTTGCCCCTGTTCTAAATCCGTCTGGTGCGTACGTTTATTCTTCTCTGGCTAGGGCAGATTGCCTCTTCTGTTGGTAGTCACATGACCTACTTTGCACTAACGCTTTGGGTGTGGCAGCAAACTGAGTCGGCAACAGCCGTAGCTTTAATTTTATTTTTTTATCAGCTGCCGCAAATTGCGATCGCACTGTTCTCTGGTCTCCTTATCGACCGCGTCTCTCGCAAGACATTGCTAGTTCTCAGCGATACCGGCTCCGCCTGCTGCACCATTTCCGTTGGCATTCTTGCCATTACCCAAACGCTAGAGGTGTGGCAATTGTATGTGATTGCCGCTGTTATTGGCTCGTTTGGCCATATTCAATCTCTCACTTACACTACAATTATACCGATGCTGGTCCCCCCGGAACACCATGTGCAAGCCACTGGCCTGGGGGCTATGGGGGGCTATAGTACCAGTATTTTTGCACCGGCTCTAGCTGGTGTGCTGTATCCACTGATTGGGTTATTTGGGATTACAGCGATTGATATGGGGACATTTGCGATCGCAGTACTCACCCTGCTGCTAATCTCCATTCCCAACAACAACCCTGCCGACGCAGTAAGCAAAACAACAGACGCCGACACATCTCTATGGCAAACCATTACCTTTGGCTTTCGCTACATTTTCAATCACCTACAGCTGCGGGCCATGATGATTGTTTTCTCCTGTTTTGTTTTTCTAGATCAAATTACAGAAACCATCTATCAGCCAATGATTTTGGCCCGTACCGGTAGCAATACCCAGTTGTTAGGTACATTGGTAGCCACCACAGGAGTTGGCGGTCTCATAGGCGGTGCTATTTTGACCGCCACGGGCGGTTTTCGTAACCCTAAACAGAGCTTGCTTGTCGGTATGCTCAGCGTTGGTCTTGGCAAACTTATCTTTGGTCTTGGCCAGGGGGCAGTTGTTTGGACCAGTGCCCGTCTGGGTGCGTCCATCAGCGAACCGATGATTTTTAGCACCTACACAGCCTGCTGGTATGCTATCGTGCCTGTCCACATTCAGGGACGTGCCTTTGCGGCAGATCACCTAATCGGCTTGAGCGTCGGAGCCTTGGCTAGCCTGGTGGCTGGACCGCTGGCAGACTATGTGTTTGAACCAGCCGCTCAGTTGATCAACATTGACTCTATTTTCAACCCCGGCGCTGGCATGACCCTACTGTATTGTCTGACGGCTTTAGGTATTTTTGCCGTAGGTATCATGGGTACAACTCAGCTGCCATCACTCCCTAGTCTCAGACAAGATACGAATACAACAGACGTAAACCCATAGGAAAATCTATCAGGGTATCGTACAAATCCAGGAAAATTTAGCTAGCTGGTCGTGGGGCACATTTAGCCAAAGCTTTGATGTTGACAGCCTATTAGTATAATGAAAAAAATTCCCATTAACTAATAGATTAACATTGCTGAGGTCCATGACATCGCAACCACGGTCAACTCAACTGCGTGATTGGCTTGTACCCGGCAGTCCAAGCGACCCACAGCTGTTGCATGCGGAGGCGTCTGACCACATTTTGGTCTGTCCGCCAGATGTGGGCCAGGGCTATGTGCAGGAAATCCCCCTGAGGCACGATCTGATCCTGGTCATTCTTGACTACACGCTGCATCGGGATATTGTCATCGATGCGGTGGGAACGGGCGATCGCATTGAATTTGAATTTCACCTGGCGGGTCCCTATGCTGGCTACAGTTTGTGTATCCCATGCTTTAAGCTCAGGCAGTTGGGTATTAAGCGATCGCAAAAACGCTTCTTTAAGGTAGAGGTTTTCTTTAAGCAGCCCTCCCTGACTGACTACGCGCAGTTTTTTATAGAGCGCCTTTCACCCCAGGCTCGGGCCACGGCTGAACAGATTTTGCAGTCAATCTATCGTTATCAGGATGGTGGTTCCAGCTCTTCGATCGATCAGATGGTTAGTCGAATTTTTACCCCTGACCGTCCTCAAGACGCCTTAGCACCGTTGGCGAGCCCAAGCATCGATCAAATTTTGACCGATGGCATCCATGCAGAGTCCTTTAGTCTGAGCTATGCCACCCACAGTCCGATTACCCCGGCGATGCGATCGCACATCGAACAGATTTTGAGCTGCCCCTATCGAGGCAAAACTCGACGGACCTACCTAGAAGACAGAGCGCTACAGCTAGTTGACCTGCGTCTGGATGCGATTCTCCACACCCCCTGCAATACCTCTAACCTGCGCTGTGTTTCCCAGGCTGCCGCTATTTTGAGAGAACAGCTGGTTGAGCCCCCCACCTTGGAGGCCCTGGCCCGACAGGTGGGCACCAACCGACTGACGCTGACCCAAGGGTTTCACACCCTGTATGGCACCTCGCCCTTTGGCTATTTACGGGACCTACGGCTGATGCAGGCTCGACGTCTGCTGATGACATCAGAAATGTCCATTACAGACATTGCCGCCGCCGTTGGCTACACCAGTCGCAGCCGCTTTGCCACCGCCTTTCGTCAAAAAACCGGCATTAATCCCAAAGCGTTTCAGCTACGCGCCTGGCAAACGGCTGGCTAGTCTGTACTCCCATCACCGCTGCAGAAAGAATTGCATTTGGGGCGCAAAATATCTAGAAAGCTACGGATGGTTTCCGTAGACTAATTGATAATTATTTGCTTTAAGCCCGGTTAGTTTAGCTACGTCCCGCTCACCCCCTGAGCGGGATCCGATAGCGGTGTGAGGAAAACGATGAAACGTTCACTAGAAAAATTAAATCTGTTTGCTTTGTTACTGTTAGTGGGAGGGCCATTTACGCTTGTCAAAACGGCATTAGCGCAGCCCTTACCCCAGCCGTCTGTCATCCATCAAATAGCTCAAACATCCCCAGCCCAAATCACAGACATCCGTCTTGAAGCAACCGAATCGGGGCT
>CALBPH010000497.1 GCA_937899365.1 uncultured Leptolyngbya sp. | reverse complement strand
GACCATTTTCGCTGACGCGAATAAAGGCTACTTCCTTCAAGTTGGCATCTTCGGTAGGGCCACCTGCGGTTGCGATCGCAGAAGATAGTGAACTTGCCGGAGACACCTCCACTTCCCCTGGGCGTGTCACTTCACCAACAACTTTTACCTGCACCACACTAGGGGCAATGCTAGAGCGTGCAATGAGTGATTGATCTAAATTCTGCTCAGATGATAGTCGCGGCACAATGACGGCATCTCCGTCCCTTAGCATCAAATTGATCGCCGTCGGTTCTGATACTAAAGAATCCCAAAAGTTTAGAGCAATCGTCTCAGTGCGGTCATTACCATGGGTGCGTCTGACCAATACCTCACTGATGTTGGCAAAGTTGGTTACACCACCCGCTTCAATCAGAGCATCCACCAATGTAGGGCCACTACCATTAGCCTGTACACTGTCAAGTTGTAAAGGTCCTGGACGATGTACTTCACCACTAATGGTGACTGAGACAGGTCTGAGTCTTAATAGACTCAAATCAATTACTGGATTGACCAAATAATTACTACCCAGCTGTTCTCTAAGAAATCGTGATAGTGAACTCAGTGTCTCACCACTGGCTCGAACATTTCCTATAAGAGGAATTGCAATAGTTCCATCAGGCAAAATTCTATGGGTGCTATCAAACTCTGGATAACCCGTGACCGCTACAGAGATTTCGTCACCAGGACCAAGAATATATTCATTAGCGTTATCTTGATTAAACTGTGGTTGACTAGTCTTAGCGCTTTCAACAGAAGTGATTTCAGGCAGCTGAGTAATCTCTGAAATCTGAAAATCTTCATATGCTAGTGCCCGATCATAACAAAGCAGGCTGTATCCCATTGGACAACAAGCAACAATTAATAATAGTTTTTGATATTGGCTCATGTTGATTGACATTTCCAGACTGACCTTAAAAAAATATTTTTTCAAATCTCATAGAATCAAAGAATTAGTCGCTGCTGATTTAGAGGATGAACTGCTTTGGAAGGAGTTCCTTCAAGCAATTTTTTGCAAACAAGATCATACAGAAAATCAACAACGTCAGAATTATAGTGTTCAATAATGTAGTGTTTTACATTTACAGTCGGCCCCTCCCATTAGCACTTAAATTACTCAGCACCTTATCAGAGGCTTTATGGGGTATCACCCCGTCGCCATCATCTCCGCCTTGAGTCTTACCTGAATAATGGCTATTGTTTTCAGCTGTTTGATAAGCATGGGAGAAAGGAATACGATTACCCTTCTGTTCATCGCGACTAACACGATTAACGACTAACCCCATTACAGCTAACTTAGCTTGTTCTATGAGATGACGTGCCGCTAAAATATCAGCCTTTTGTACATATTTTGGCTGGCTAACAAAGATTATGCCTTCACTTACTCGGCCTAACAATAAAGCATCAGGCTCTGCCAAAATAGGAGACGCATCAAAAATAATATAGTCGTAGATAGATTTAACCCGATGGATTAAATCCTTCATGGAAGCAGATTCGAAAAAGAGTGAAGGTTCTGCAACAGGAAGTCCCGCAGACATGATAGAAAGAAAGGAATCTATCTGATGGATTGCGGCATCTAGGCCAGACGCCCCAGACAGGAGATGACTTAACCCTAGCTCATTGGATACTTGCCATATTTGATGTTGTACAGGAGTCTTTAAATCAGCATCTATCAATAAAACTCTTCTACGAGACTGGGAAATTGCTTTTGCTAGATTGGCTGCAACCTCAGATTTACCTTCATGATGAACGGCGCTAGTAATTGCAATGACTAGTGTAGATGTCTCAAGATCAGTAACCTTGAGACTTGAATAAACGCTTCGATAAATATCTAAACTTTCTTGCGACATAGCCATATCTATTGGCAAAGTTCCTACAATTGGTTTTTCAAAGTCAGGAATTAAGCCAAGTAGAGGATAGCCCAGCAACTTTATCAGCTCGTTAGATGTATTAGCTGTTTTATCAATACGGTCTAAAATCAACCCTGTTGAAACAGCAAGAATAAAAGAAACAATAGTTCCTAAACTTAAAAGTATAGGATTATAAGTTGAAGTAATAGTTTTAGGAGGACGTGCTTCTTCTATAATTTGCACGTAGTTATTACCATCAATCTGAATTTCTGCTAACTTAATCTCTTGAGAGCGCTGGAGTAGCTCATTATAGCTATTTTGAGCATTGTCAAGATTAAGCTCTAATTCAAACTGTTTACGTTCAAGTGATGGTAGTCGAACTGCCTGGTTACTAAAGTCGCGTTTAAGATCACTATAGGCTGCTAACTGTGTCTCCAAGAGAAGGCGATCACTTTCAGCCTGCACTAGCTCAGATAATAAAGACTGTTTGAGACTCCCGAGTTGTAAATCTTGCAATGAAATCTGAGATGACTCATTCAAAACTAGATTAATCCGCTCTTGCAGCAAGCTAGCTAACTCATCTGCCTGATTTTGCAGGTTAGTAACAATAGGATGCTGGGGCAAATATAACCCACTTTGTCGTGCCAGCTCTGTTTCCACAGCGTAGAACTCTTGCAAAACCGCCTGTACTGCCGACGTATCATTAAGAGTGCTTAAATTTAGAGCCTCCTCTGCATTGACATTTAACTGCTCACTGAGTCTATCAATTCTTACATTTGAGGCTTTGAGTGCAACTTGTGTATCATTTAGCTGTCTGTCTATTCCTGACAATAATGATGTGATATCATCGGCCTGACGGTCTAGAGCAAAAACCTGATTTTCTTCCTTAAACTCTTCAAGTGCTCTCGATGCAAAATTTAAGTCCTCTTTTAAGCGAGGTAGCTGCTCATCAACAAATTTTTTGGCTGCAACAATCTCGGCCTTTTGCTCTTGCTCAACGAAGACCCTATATAGACGCATTAGTTCATTAACTACCTGCGCAGCTCGTTGTGGTTCCTCCGCTTGAAATGAAACGCTCAGAATGTCTGTTGACGGCAGCGGTTCTACTGTTAAGTTCCTACGTATGTAGTCACTGGGGAATAGTTCTCCTTGCTCATTTTTAAGATCCAAATTTTCCACCACATCTTCAGCTAAAAAGCCTGATGTCAATAAATTTGCTTGAGTGATGAGTGGATTAGCTAAATGGCCAGTAGTTTCTAATGGATCTAGATCTTCAGCAATTCCTGTTAGTTCAGATTGAGTATCACTTGCTTGAAATAGCAATTTACCACTAGCTCTGTAGGAGCTACTGCCGGGTAGCAAGAAAGAAACTAGGGCAGACGCACTTAATCCACTTATGAAGATGAGGGTACACGGTAACCAATTACGCTTAAAAATGGGTAAGAATGACAGAAGAGTAAGGCGATCTTCTGGTGGTGTAATGGCTACATCCCCATAATGTTCTGATAGGTCAATAACTATATTTTCGTTGGCCATAATAATAGCTGAGAGATGACCCTCAGGAGTTTTGAGTCGTAACAGTACCAAGGGCAAGCTCTACTGGAGTCACATTTAGCTCCTCTAGGCTTTTTGCGCTATCTTGAAGTCCAATAGCAGTTTGGAAAATCTTCACCAGCTTTTGAGTCTCTATAGTTGCATCATGATGTAGTGCAACACGTTCGGCCCCCGTTCTCCCCATAGCTTCTAGAACTGACGGTAATGCGCAGATTACGTCAGTCATAGCTTTAGCCAATGCGTTCACATTACCAGACGGAATTAACCAACCACAGACGCCATTTTGTAATAACTCGGGTATGCCAGCAATATAAGTACTAATGACCGGGCGATTTAAGGCTAAAGCCTCCATAATCACAACAGGTAAGCCTTCAGCAAAGCTAGGTAAAACCAAAGCACGAGCTTCTAACATACGCTCTCTTACTGTGGAACCACTGGCCCAACCAGCAAACTCTATGAATTTTTCCAGCCTCCATTCCACGACTAATGCTTCTAGTGCAGGGCGAAGAGGGCCATCGCCCACAAGCACAACCTTGAACTGATATCCCTCATCAGCTAACTGTTTGATAGCTTCCAATAGCAAGAAATGACCTTTTTGTTCACTTAAGCGTGCTACACAAACAAACGTTGTTTTATTCGCTATTGGGGTGGCAGATTTATAGTCTAAAAAACTCTTATCTAATCCACAATGCACCACATGTATTTTATGCCAATGCTCATGGGAACACCAAGAGGGTTAACAATCTCTTCTGGGCCATGTATGGGGAAGCTGTAAGAGGGACCTCCTAAAATATTGCACAACATTGCAACCGATGTAGGATTAGTCCCAAAATGGACATGGACATGTTCAATTTCATCGCGATTGAACCAGTGCAGCAACACACAGGCTTCAGCCATATAAGCAAGATGATGAAAAAAGCTAATTTCTGAAGCCGCACATAGGTTCAACATGCATTGAAAGCATTGCATCCAGGAAATGGGGCGTTGTATAGCGACTCTAATTAAATGTCCCAGTAAACCCAAAAAACCAATATCAAGAACTATTTTAGTTTTTAATGCCTCAGCTTTATCTGCAGGATCGAGCAGCTCGGTATCCAAGGCACGAACAGGATTAGAGACCTGTAATGCACGAATAGAGTATCGTGATACCTGTACCCCAGCCTTCTCAACACCAGCAATTTCTCGTCTGATAAAGCTGAGACTGATTCTAGGATATTGGTTCACTAAGTAGGCAATGCGCATACTGTAATTAAGCTAGAAAACAAAAAGAAATATATCTAAGGCGATGCACAAAAGTAATCTACAAATAGCGAAGTCCTAAACAAAGAAATCAGCAAAAATTCAATTGATAAAGACAGCTATTTGACTAGATCTTCAGCCATATTTTTTAGTAGGGGTTTTATATTCGATCAGCGATACAGGTTGCCTAAAAATTTGAGCCCACCAATATTTTGCTTGACCAACTACCTGGGGAAATTTAGACAATGTGCAAAAAAATGCATAAATACGTGCGTTTTTTTGGCTATCGCCGTACTCTAGGCGGCAACAATAAATGCGATATCCAAGATAAAGATAAGCAAATAGCAGAAATAGGCTAATACCACGGGTAGGCCAAGCCAGAGCAACAGCTAGAAAAGGTATTAAAGCACCCCAGAGCCAACCACTACGATATTCTCTTTTCATATAGTGCTCTTCACTATTCCCATACATGGTAAATCCTTCAGCAATGGACCAACCTGAACGCATCATGCGCTTCCACCATTGTCCAAAACGATGCATATCAATATCATGCTTTGTCATGTCAACTGCAATTCTGCGAATTTTCCAACCATGTCGGCGTAGCCGGATGCACATTTCTGGCTCCTCTCCACAGATCATTGCAGGATTGTAAGCACCCACTTCCATAATTGCCGATATTCGAGCTAATGCATCTCCTCCACAGGCTGTATCATCGCCTATAGGAGTATTCCATTCCATTTCTGCTAGTAAATTATAGACAGAGCTCTCAGGGTACCTTTCTCGTCTACGGCCACAGACAATGGCTAACGTTGGATCGGTTTGGATGATCTGTAATGCATTCTCTATCCAACCTGAAAGCAATTCGCAATCCCCATCGATAAATTGAACATAGTGGAGATTGGAATAAATTTGATGAAGGTATCTTAGTCCTGTATTACGTCCTCTAGCCATAGTAAATGGCTGGCAGAGGTCCAAAGAAATGACATCTGCTCCAACTGATTGCGCAAATTCGACACTGCCATCCGTGGAGCCAGAATCAACATAAACAATGGCTACATTTTCAGAAAATTGATTTTTTAGAGAAGTTAGACATCGGATCAGTCTATCTCCTTCATTTCTACCAATGACAACAAATCCAACTTCGCTCATATCCTCAAAAAATCTCATATAATTAGCGAGAATCCAGAGTGATAACTAAGTTCCTAACTTACAGGACTTGAAAAGACTATTAACCGCTTCTCAAGCTTAATCAGCTTATAGTCTTTAAAGTTAGGAAATGAGAAGAAAGTAAAATAGAAACCTTAATCTATGCTCAATTAAACGGATCTTTCTTTCAATTAAGAAGAAGCCACTAGCAAAATTTCTGATAATTCCCCTCAATAGTTTTGGAGATGCTTTTGATTAGAGGCACAATTACTAATTAGTATTCATGCTAAATTTTCTTACTCAGGATAAATGTCCATCAAGTCCTTGATAGCAATACGTTCATGAAGAATCTGATTAATTCTTAGTTGAAGAGGAACTCTACAAGGTATCTTCAGGTCAACGTAAATTAGGATATTAGGAACATAAGCAGTAGTACAAGTCAGTTTATGCTGTGCAATCTTCACCCAGACGAGATTTAACAGCTTGAGTTAACATCCTGTTTTTAGAATATTTTCCTAGATGAGGCTAAGTAATATACATTTAATAATTTTCCACTTTAATCTTTTCAACAAGTGGAATGAATTTTCTTCTCCTGATAAACTAGGGTGTCTACACATCTAGAAGATAACTAACTTCCTAAAGAGCTATCTAATCTTGAATTGCACTTTATACTAAATCCTTTTCATGTGAGTGAGAAGGACTTTGAGGTGGATAACCCTGTTCTTCCAAGAACC
>CALBPH010000496.1 GCA_937899365.1 uncultured Leptolyngbya sp. | reverse complement strand
ATGCCCTGGACGATGACCATGCAAATAATCCATATCGGCTGAAGCAGTAGGTTAAGCCAGAAAACCTCCCATAGTCCAGTCTGAGACACCAATGTCCCTATGAGACTATCAAGACTAATAGGCAAGCTACTCAGGGCTGTGCTGATAATCCAGCCTAGGGCACTGGCAATGGGCCAAAGGGTCCACTGTAGCCCCTTGGTGCCCATCCATCTAAAAACGACCCACTGCAACGAGCCGATGATGGCCCCAGAGAAAAACAGCGTGGCCATAAACTGGGCCCCATTATTTTCTAAAAAACCGATCAGAAATCCGCCGATGGAGTTGGCAATAATCCAAACTAAAAGAAATTTAATTTTTTTTGCTTTTAATGGTTGTGTGGCCATAGTTTTTTCTTCGTTACTAAGCTGAGGTTTTGTTTAAGAACTTGAGAACCTGGTGATCAAATGCAGCTGGGTTGACCAAATTCGATGGGTCCATCGATTGTTCTAGGACGATAAACTCGGCCTTGGGTAATGCCTCTGCGATCTTTTGGTTGATGTGAATAAATGACTGTCCCAGGTCTGCACCCACGATGACGAGGGCAGGAATAGCGACAGCTTGCAGTTGTTCTAAAACATCAATCCGATTAATCGCCTTTCTAGCTAAAATTAACTGGTTGAGATCCGCGGTCAAACAGACGTTTTCAAAATAGTCTTGGGTGGCCTGGGCATAGCTAGCCCGATAGGTGTGGCGCATGGCCTGGGCTAGAAGCTGTTTGCCCATTCGACCCATGTGACTAAACAGATTAAATCCAATAATTTGAGAGAAACCTAGTAATTTCTCTTCAAACGTACGGAGTTCACCAAAAGAGTCTGCAATGACAAGATTTTCTACTCTGTGGGGATATTCAACGACAAAGGATTGGGCAATTATGCCGCCCATACTAACCCCCATAATTGTGCAGGTGTCTACAGCACAATGGGTTAAAAGCCAGTTAATTTGGTTATGCCAGCTAGACAGGGTAATGTCACCTAATTTGGCAGACTGTCCATGGCCAAACAGGTCAGGTATCAGGAGGTGAAACCCTGCTTGTGCATAGGTTTGCATTTGGGGTTGCCACATGGCATGGTCTGCGCCGATACCGTGCAATAGCATCAGGGTTTTGGAGGTGCGATCGCCTATTTCTGCATAGTAGGTTTCGCTCCCGTCAGGGTTTTGAAGGATCACGGTAGATGCCCTACTAAAATAGTGGGCGTTGCTGATCCTCGGGATGATTTTATCTGCAAGATATTGTCAAATAGCATGTCTAATCGACCGATTCATCCTCTAAATCAGCAACGGCAAATAGTGTGACCCATACGTTTTCCACCATACGTTCTCCTCCATGGCCGCTAGAAACGTTAAGTGTCTTCTATTATAAAAACTAGTGCCATATCGGAAAGTCATAGTTACAAATGACGTTTGTCATGGGAATCTAGCTAAGCGTTTTCTAAGCTTGAGCTGGTTGCTAACTCAGCTGAGGGCTTGCGATGGCTTGGTTCTTTTATCTGGTCTGTTCGATAGGCATGGGTTTCTGGCTATTGAGCTGGCCTGTTCGCAAACGAAAGGCCGGTCACTTGCTGCTCAACGCTGGTCGGACTTGGCATAATAAAATGCTGTTTTGGATTGGCATAGCTGAGATTGCCGTGGCGGCTGTGATTACCTGGGTTTCGGTCGTTACGCTTACGGATCTTCCTAATATTTCAAGTGCGATCGCACCGGCATTTACCAAGATTTCCTTTTGGTGGATGGTTGCTCTGTTTATTGTCTCTGTTGGTCTAAACAAACTTGAACTAAGAGAAAACGGTCTTTGCTTTCTATATACCGCTATCCCATGGCGGCGTATGACATCCTATACCTGGGAGACGTCATACCCTGATATTTTAACTATTCGGGTTCAACCCCGTCTGCTGCTGCTGCCCCGTTTGATGCGCATTAGAATTCCGGCGGCGCATCGTCATGAAATTGATCGAATTGTTCAGACCTACATTGCTAGATCAGGCATAGGCTCGAGGACACTGTAATGGTTCTTAGACGAGATAAACTTTGGTTTAAAGGGCTTTTGATAGTCACTCTATTGGTACTTTCTTTAGGCGTGCTGCATCGGTTGACCATGCCTGCTGCATCACAGCAGTCAGCGTTGTTTGATGCTGTGTGGGACACGGTGAATGACAACTTTTATGATCCTGAGTTTAATGGCGTAGACTGGTCGGCAATGGGAGAACAGTACCGTTCCCAGGTGGCAGCTGCCCCGTCTCGAGCAGAAAAGGCGGCTCTGATCAACCAGATGCTAGGTTCCTTAGAAACCTCCCATACCCAGCTATATACCCCTGATGAACCTGCTTATTATCAGCTGTTGGGCATCTTTTACCCACGGGTGTCCGAGTTTAAAGCGCGCTTAGAAGAGCCTTTTCCGGAGGGCAAAATTGAATATGCCGGTATCGGTATTGTGACTCGAGAGAAAGCGGGTAAAACCTTTATTAAGGGAGTTTTTGAGGGGAGTCCGGCGGCTAAGGCTGGGCTACGGGTGGGAGACCAGCTGCTGAGCGTAGCGGGCCAGCCGTTTCATCCGATTCAATCTTTTTTAGACAAGGCCGACCAGCCTGTGGCCCTGCAGGTGCAGTCTTCCCTAAGTGCCAGCAGTCAGAAAGAGATGACTGTGACGCCTCAGCTCTATGACGGTATCACCATGTTTTTGGAGGTGATGGACGACAGTGTGGAGGTGATTGAAACGTCGGGCAAACAGATTGGCTATGTTCATATCTGGTCCTATGCGGGGGACCAGTATCAAGAAAAGCTGGAAGATGAACTAATTTATGGTCGGTTGCGAGATGCGGATGCCTTAGTGCTAGACCTTAGGGATGGGTGGGGTGGGGCTCCGCTGACGGCTCTGCAGCTTTATACAGCCAGGGGACCCAGCGTCACAAGTATTGGTCGAGATCGGACCCCATCCACCTACCATGGTCAGTGGAATAAACCGGTGGTGATGCTGGTGAATGGGGGTAGCCGCAGTGCTAAAGAGATTTTGGCCTATGGCTTTCAACAGTATGATATTGGCCCCGTGGTTGGTACTCCCACCGCGGGTGCGGTGACGGCCGGTCGAGCGTTTATTATGCCCGATGACAGTCTGTTGTATGTGGCGGTGGCCGATGTTTATCTGGATCAGACCGTGCGATTGGAGGGGGAGGGGGTAACGCCAGATGTGGTGGTCCCATTTCCGATTGAGTATGCCCAGGGAGCAGATCCGCAAAAGGAACGTGCGATCGCAACTGCCCTGGGGCTGCTCAATAGTCCGTCGCCATAAGTCCGTCGTCATCAGTCCTCGGCCAGCGACCATGGGAAATGCATCTGCTACCCGATTTATCTTTATCGATAACCTGCGAGTATTTTTAACCATGCTGGTGGTGGCCCACCATGCGGCCCAGCCCTACGGACCCACTGGTGGTGCCTGGCCGATGTTTAACCCAGAACGGGCCGCTGTCCTCGGTCCCTTTTTTGCGGTCAATGCTGCTTTTTTTATGGGGCTGTTCTTTTTTATCTCTGGTTATCTACTGCCAGCCGCCTATGACCGTAAGGGGCCATGGCAGTTTCTCATCGCTCGGTTTCAACGCTTGGGACTGCCCTTACTGTTTTTTAGCTTAGTTGTTTTTCCCTGGGTGTTATATCACTTAACTGCGCGGTCAGGTTCTTTCTGGGCGTTTATTGGTCAGGCCTATGTCCGCCCCTTAACACTTGAAGTTGCCCATCTCTGGTTCCTGGTTCATCTGTTGTTTTATGCTGTCTGTTATACCCTGTGGCGACAGGTTGGCGGAGAGCGTAAACTGCCTGTCACGCTTTCCTTCAGGCGTCTTTGCGTGTCGAGGCATGGGGCCATTATTACCTATCTATTTAGCCTAACCGTTGTGACATTTATAGTTCGCATCAACTATCCAATTGATCGATGGGTCCAGTTATTTGGATGTTTGCCGACCGAAGTTGCCCACCTGCCCCAGTATCTCAGTCTTTTTATTATGGGAATTGTTGCCTATCGGTACAACTGGCTCAGGCAAATAAGTCGGGCTCAAGGGTTTATCTGGCTAAAGATTGGGCTGGGTGCCGCACTGCTGCGCTATGCCTATAGTCTGGGGCGAGAACGGCTTTTTCTGGCTGATGTACTGGCAGGGGGTGGCTGGGACTGGCGGTCTTTGGTTTGGAGCGGCTGGGAAGCGACAATTTGTGTGGGACTTTGTCTAGGGCTGTTGATTTTATTTCGTGAAAAAGTTGACTTTCAAGGGAAATTTATGAAAATCCTCTCTAATAATGGTTATGCGGTTTATCTCATTCATATTTTAATCGTTCTCTATCTTCAATTCGCAATGGCTGATCTTTCCATGGCACCACTAGCTAAATTTGGTCTGGTAACCCTGCTTGGGATTCCGCTTTGCTTTGGCTGTAGTATTCTCCTACGCAGATTACCCTTTGTTAGATGGGTTATTTCCTAGCCATACCCTATCCGGTCAGATAAGCGACCCGTAGGTGCGGCGGACACAACGTTTAATTTGCTAGCATAGCCCCAGGAGATTTTCTGGCGCAACAGCCTTGCCCAACCAAACTTGACGACTTAATAAAGGTCGATTTTACTATGCCCCCCAAAGAAGATATTTCAAACCAGCGGACGTTAGCGGACGTCGCCTATCAGTTCTTATGGGGGGCAATGGCTGGCTTGGTGCTTGCTCTGATTCCCTTGGCCCTATCCATGCCGACATTAACCCTCTGGAATATTGCTGGGACAGTGGCACTGGCTATGGTGGGTGGAACGCTATCGGCTCTTT
>CALBPH010000495.1 GCA_937899365.1 uncultured Leptolyngbya sp. | reverse complement strand
CCATGTAACGTCTCTACACACGGATCGTTCCTACACGGGGAAATTTCCCTATTCAAATACCTGGTCGGCGCTGTCTTTAATCGCGTCGGGTATGGTGACGCCCATGGCTTCGGCGGCGGCTAAATTTACGGCCAAATCTACGGTGTTGGCCAGCTCCACCGGAATATCACCAGGGTTCTCGCCACCAAGAATGCGGGCCACCATGTCACCGGTTTGGCGACCGACTTCGTAATAGTCAAAACTGGCGGTTGCGATCGCACCTCGCTCCACCGAGGCCGTATCCCCCGCAAACACCGTCAGCTGATTCTCATTACCCACCTGAATCACCGATTCTAGGGCTGATACCACCGTATTGTCGGTGGGGATATAAATGGCATCCACCTTACCCACCAGGCTTTCCGCCGCCGTTACCACATCAGCAGAGCTAGACACCGTCGCTTCTTCCAGGGTAAAGCCCTGCTCCTCCGCCTCGGTTTTAAGCAATTCCACCAGGCTTACAGAGTTAGATTCCCCGGCGTTGTAAATCACCCCCACGGTCTGAGCCTCGGGTGAAATATCAGCAATCAGGGCTAAATGTTCGTCAATGGGGGAGAGATCGCTGACGCCGGTCACCGTGCCCCCCGATGCGGCTAAACTCGGCACCAGTTCCGCCCCCACCGGGTCAGTGACGGCGGAAAATACCACCGGAATTGTGTCGGTATTGCCCACCACCGCCTGGGCCGACGGGGTGGCGATGGCCACAATCAGGTCTGGACTGTCACCGACAAATTTTTGAGCAATCTGGGCTGCATTGGCCGCCTGGCCCTGGGCACTTTCCCACTCCCACTTTAAAGAGCCATCGGCCTCATAGCCTTCCTCCTTGAGCTTGTCCTGGACCCCATCGCGTACGGCGTCCAGGGCCGGATGCTCCACAATCTGCGTCACGGCCACGTGGGGCACATCCGTAGCAATGGGGTCACCATATTCATCTAGCCCCGGATCGTTACCACAGCCGAGCAGGGTGGCTGAAAGCAGGGCCGGGGCCATGAGGGTTTTGCTTAAAAAAAGGGTGCGTGTCATAGCTAATAATTTTTTAAACAGCCATAGATTAAAGGGTATCCCCGCTTCGAAGGGGACAGGATATCGGTTGTTGCGTAGGGCCCTAAAGCTGCCCCATTATTCACCTCCATACTGGGCCTTTAGTTCAGCTACGCGGTCGTCGTCCAGCTTTTGGAAGAGGGGGGCCGGGATTTCAAACGGCCGACCCGCGGCCAGAATGGTTAAGTCCGTGGCCGCGGCCATGGTGCTATTCCGTTCGTCATCGGTGAGCTGCAGCGCATCGTACAGAGCAGTGGCGGTGTGGGGAATAAACGGGGCACTTGCGATCGCATACAGCCGAATCAGGTTAATACAGGTGCGAATCACCACAGCGGCGTCATCCTTATCTTTTTTAAATAACGCCCAGGGAGCCCGCACATCAATATATTGATTTCCCGCCGTCCACAGCGCATTTAATGTTTCGGTCGCGCGCCGAAACTCCTGGTGGCGCAGATGTCCCCGCAGTTTTTCCACCAGTTCTGTACAGGTGGCCTCCAGCTCAGCTTCAGCTTCCCCAGGGGTCCCCCCCGCCGGCAGTTCCTGACTAAACTTAGACGCCGTAAATTTCAGAATTCGGTTTACAAAGTTACCCAGGTTGTCCGCCAGTTCTTTGTTGACCCGATTTTGAAACTGCTCCCAGGTAAAGGCAGAATCCGACGACTCCGGCGCGCTGGCCATCAGCATGTAGCGACAGTAGTCCGCCGGCGCAATTTCCAACGACTGGTCAAGAAAGACACCGCGCTTGGAGCTAGTGGAGAACTTACCCCCGTAATAATTGAGCCAGTTAAAGCCCTTAATGTAGTCCGCCATCTTCCACGACTCGCGGCTACCAAGAATCGTCGCCGGCCACATGATCGTATGGAACGGCAGGTTATCCTTAGCCATGAACTGGGTGTAGTGCACCTCGTCCCCCCCTTTCCACCAGCTCTCCCAGTCGTTACCGGTTGCATCACCCCAGGCTTTTGTAGCCGACACATAGCCAATGGGGGCATCAAACCACACATAAAAAACCTTGCCATCAAAGCCGTCAGCGGGCACGGGCACCCCCCAGCTCAGGTCGCGGGTAATGCCTCGGCTCTGCAACCCTTCATCAAGCCACTTAAACGCAATCGATGTGGTCAACTTTGGCCATTGGGTTTGCTGCGTCACCCAGGTGCGGACCTCATCGCTCAGCTTGTCTAGCAGCAAGAACAGATGCTTAGAACTGCGAATTTCTAAGTTAGTGCTGCCCGAAATAGTGGAGCGTGGGTCAATCAGATCCGTGGGTGACAGGACCTTGGTGCAGTTCTCACACTGATCTCCCCGTGCCTTATCGTAACCACAGTTAGGACAGGTGCCCGTCACATAGCGATCGGGCAAAAAACGTTTGTCGTCTAAGGAATAAATCTGGCTAATTTCCCGCTCTTCGATAAATCCATGTTCGGCCAGCTGTCGATAAAAGTGCTGGGTAAGATCATGGTTTTCTGGAGCCGATGTGCGGCCAAAATAGTCAAAGGAAAGGCCAAAGCGCTCGTAGATGTCCTTTTGCTTTTGGTACTGGCGGGTGCAAAACTCAGCCACATCTAGCTCTGCTTCTAGGGCGGCAATTTCTGCCGGGGTGCCGTGCTCGTCAGTGGCACATATATAGAGGACGTCCTCGCCTTCTTGACGCAGGAAACGTGCATACACATCGGCGGGCAGCATGGAGCCCACCAGGTTACCCAGGTGTTTAATACCGTTGATGTAGGGGAGGGCGCTGGTAATGAGGTATCGCATGCTGGGGTTGCTGTCGTTTGCCAAGGCGGTGTGCTCTATACACCCTAGCGGGTTAGGTGTGTTGGCTCAATAGTAGCGTCTGTTAACGTAGGGCAGCGTTAACTACAGATCCATTTTGAGCGGAGAAAATATTCCGTTGATGGCTCCGGTGTCAACGGCTGTAGCAGAAGCACACAACTAACAATTGATGACGTTTGTCATGGAGTGCACTCAGCAGATGATCTAGGATCCAAACCATGGGAGCGTCATCATTTCTTCCCACATATTCATGGTAATCGGCATAGCGTTATGGGCCAGACAGCGAGCACGGTAGCCAAGGCGAACGGGACAGTCCCAGCGTCGCCCTCAACATCCATCGCCACCATATCTCCTTCCATTCCAAAAACATTGCGTTACGTAGAATGGGCCTTCTTTATGGTCCTGATTCTGCGGTTAGTGCTGCTGTTGGCCAACAGACCGCTGGGGTACGAGCTAGAAACTGGCGACTACATCATGTTTGGGGCCATGGGCATTATTGCTATCCTTAGCTTTTTCTTTCCCATCCACCGTCCGATGTGGCAACGGCAAGGGTACATTGGCTTAGAGATTTTTTGTCTCTTGGTTACCCGTGCATTTTCCATTTGGGGATTAGATCTGTTTCTGTATTTGGTCCTGGTCAAAAGTTGTTTTCTATTACGCCGTCGAGTCGTCATCTTTACCACAGTTGCAGCGGGTATTGCCTGGCAGCTTAGCTTTGCTCGACATCTGTTTTACCGATATTCAGTCCCCATAGAAGAGATCCAAAAAGAACTAACCGCTGCGCTAGAAGCCCCCAGGGCGCTGATGATTCTAGATACGATCATTAATAGTACAGGTCTGTACATTGCATCGAGCCTGTTGATTATTTTGTTGTGTTTAACTGTGCTGGCCGAGCGCAAAAGCCGACAGCAGGCCGCGGCCCTATCGGAAGAAGTAGAAGCCCTAGCAGCAGACTTAGAGAGAAGCCGGATTGCCCGAGACATTCATGACTCGCTGGGGCACACCCTGACCACCCTCGATGTGCAGCTAGAGGTGGCCCAAACCCTACACAGCCAAGATCCTGACCATGCATTCCAAGCTCTCAGCCGGGCTAAGACCCTATCTAGCCAGTCGCTTCAGGAGGTGCGTCGGGCGGTCTCTACCATGCGCCACGACACCTTTAATTTGTCCACAGCCCTAGCCAGCCTGGTGGAAGAAATTCAGCAAACCCAGTCCTGCAATGGTTCCCCCCTGACCGTCGAAACCCAAATTAATTTACCCAGCCTGCCCCTCCAGGTCAGCCAGCAGCTGTTTTTAATCCTCAAAGAGGGACTCACCAATGTTCAAAAACACAGCCAGGCTTCAATGGTTAAACTCTGGGCCCAAACCACCCGCGAGGGGATTACGGTAGCCCTCTCTGACAACGGCATTGGGTTTTCACAACAGGAACCGAGTAAAGGCTTTGGGTTGCGGGGTATGCAAGAGCGCACCCAGCTGTTAGAAGGCCGGATGAAAGTGCATAGTACCGTTGGCAAAGGCACCTTTATTCAAGTAACAATTCCGCAGTGATTCGACCATGATTCAGCCATGATCCAGATTTTACTTGTTGACGATCAGCCCATGTTTAGGGAAGGACTGGCCTCTCTCCTGACCCTAGAGGCTGACTTTGAGATCATTGGTGAGGCCAACCATGGGGAAGAGTCAATTGCCTTGGCCGCTCAGCTGCAGCCCGATGTGATTTTAATGGATGTGCGCATGCCGGTTTGTAATGGTGTCGAGGCAACGCGCGAAATCCATCAGCGGTTTCCCTGGATTCGGATTTTGGTGTTGACCACCTTTGATGAGGATGACTATGTATTTCAATCGCTAGAGGTGGGGGCATTGGGCTATTTATTAAAAAGTACGCCGGCTAAACAGGTTGCGATCGCAATTCGAAATGTTTACCAAGGCTACAGCCAGCTAGGTCCCACCATTGCCCACAAAGTCTTCTCCCAGGTCAAAGC
>CALBPH010000494.1 GCA_937899365.1 uncultured Leptolyngbya sp. | reverse complement strand
GCTGAGCTGCTTTACGAGGCCACCCTGTCTGAACTGGCCCACACCAAGCAGTATCAGCACGAGAGAGGCTCCAGTAATGCCGATCAGTTGAGAAATGGTGAGCCGCTTTTGCTCTAGGCGTTTGAGTGTGGCGCTCGTTCTTTCGACTTCCTCTGACGTTATCTCTTGCTTTTGGGTGAGGAGATCGACTTCAGCCCGTAGTCCCTGGATTTCAG
The DNA here is from genome assembly GCA_937899365.1 of uncultured Leptolyngbya sp. GTDB lineage: Bacteria > Cyanobacteriota > Cyanobacteriia > Phormidesmidales > Phormidesmidaceae > Leptothoe. The sequence goes on along the minus strand of CALBPH010000494.1, from coordinate 1,966 downwards.
CGAGAATCTGTTCTATCTGGTTGACCAACAGATGAATGTAGTGATGATTTCGTTTGAGGTCACTATCTATTTCAGGCAGGAGCTGTTCTAGCTCAACAAGACGTCCGAGCACATCGCTGTACATCCGGTGGGTTACCCGGTTTGTAGTTTGCAGATCGATGTGAAGGTCTCGCTGTTGCCCCTGGAGCAGAGCTATCGCAGCAAGGGGATCGCCATTGGCCGCCTGTGCCCCCAGGGCTGGGTGGGAGACAATGTTGCTTGTTAGCTCCTCATCATTTGGCTGTACTCGCCGTTGAATCCGGCGAATGCTCGTAGCCAGCTGCGAGATGCGATCAGGGTTTTGAGAGTTAGAGGAAGTCATGGGTTTGACCTCAGGGGTGAGTGTGACCGTTATTTCCAAAACTGGAGGGTATCGATAACTGAGGTGGTGACGATATCAGCGCACGCTTTAGCATCCATCAGTGGATCGGTGTAAGCCCGAGCTTTCCAGCCAAGCCAGAGACACGGAGCGCCCGAAAGAACGGCAATTAGGAAATAAGAAGGGATAGAGCGAAGCATGGCTAGCGGTGGGGTTGCTAGGACAGGTTTTGTGAACGATCGCAGCTATTAACAGGAACGAATTGCAGCTCCCTGAGCAGGCGCTCCAGGGTCTGCAGCTCTGCTAAGGCAGAACTAACGGCCTCGGATAGATTCCGATCCGGGTATCTGGTTAACAAGTCGCTGTAGACGCGATCGCGGATGGAAACTTTGGCCATATCGGTATCGGTTTGGGAAATGTGGACGAAAAAGTCAACCAGTTGAACTAAATATAACAAGAATTACTCAATTTTGAAACAAATAAGATTCAATAAAGAGCGTTAATGTTTCAAATTCGATTACTTGTCCTGGCGATGATCAACACACAAGTGTTTAAGCAGGTTTTTGGATTAAAAATGATTCGATTTTGATGCAAAGATGCTGATAAAACAGGAGTAATCAATCAGCAGATAACAACCAGCTATGGCTAAACGCTTACAAGTTCCTTTCTTGGGCGAGTACTATAACGATCTCCTTGTTATAGAAGCCTGGCTAAAAGATCGATCGACTCCTGCTGAGGCACAAGGCTTGCTACGCTCTGCCCTAATTGAACGCGAAGCGACTCGGTCTGAAATCATTGAACGCCTGGCCCGAAAGCGAGGAATATCAGCCGATGCCTTGACTGCTCAAATCCTGGCAGGTACTGCCGAGCACTTGACCCCGGAAGAATACGCTTCACTACAGGACCAACAAGAGCAACAGGCGGCTGACGAATAGGTGTCCCCCGAGTCAATCTCCACGTGTTGTTGGGTGATCGCGCATTCCAGCCAAACCACAGACATGGCGTATCCGAAAGAATAGCAACCAGAAAAGAACAGCAGAAGCGAAGCATAGCTAGTTGTGAGATTTTGGTGCCGTTTTGGCGTGGTTTAGGACCTTATGGAACCACGTTGGACCAATCCTATACCATTTTGGCTATCTGTTACCAAAATGGTAAATTAACTTTCTTTCTGGTAATAAGCCTCATTACCTAAAAGTGCTATCGTGACACCTGTAGGTATTCCGTGACACCATTGTGGTAAACCCATGCCCACACAAGGCACACCACTATTTGAAGACTTGGAAAACGGCGGTCTGGAGGTATCCCTTAAGTACCTCTATGCCGATGATTAACTCGTTTATTGCCCTGCACTGGGAGTACTACGCCGAGTGCGCCGAGCTGGATGCTAAAGCGCGAGGGCTGTCAGTGCAAGACTTCTTTGATGAGTGCTGCAATTTTGAGGCTGAGCTGACTCCATATATTAAGGAGCGGCCCACATTTAAGCCGTCGCCTCTGGATTCCATCATTGATTGTGAGACCAGTAGCGCTTATCGAAGACGGGTTAGAACGATTCGGATTGGTCGAGCCAATGGGGCCTTACTCCGCATGGTTTCTGTGGTAGATCGCGCT
>CALBPH010000493.1 GCA_937899365.1 uncultured Leptolyngbya sp. | reverse complement strand
CCGTGGGCATGATCCTGGCCCTAGGACTGTTGGTGGATGTATTTATCCTGATGCTAGAGGGATAGCACGATGGCAGCTTTGTCCAGGGTTTGAGCTGGCCCCAGGCCGCAATTAAAACGGTGCAAACCTATGCATCACCTGCATTTACGGGACAGTTAACAACTATTTTGGCCATGGCCCCGCTAATGGCCATATCTGGGACTTTGGGTAAATATATCCGTCTGATTCCCATTAGTGCCATTACCTGTTTGGTCATGAGCTATGTATTGGCTTTACTGGTGGTGGTGCCCCTATCTAAGCTTCTCTTAGGTAAACAGGGCGGTGGCGAGTCTAAGACCTATGTGGATCGTCTAACGGAGGTGGCGTCTGAAAAGTTTTCTCACTGGAGTTTACGGATGACAATCCCCAATCGTCGGGTGGCTCGTCTGTGGACAGCGGGGACGATTGGGCTATTTGTCTGTACCGTCATTTTATTTAGCCAGCTACCCAGTTCGCTATTTTCTGTCAGTGATGACAACAAGCTGAGCCTCAATGTGGAGCTGCCCCCGGCTGCAACATTGACCACCTCCCAGGAGGTGGCGGACCGCATGGGAGAGGTGGTGCGTAACTACAGTGACCCCAATGGTGAAAAGGTTTTTAAGAGCGTGGTTAAGCTGGTGGGACAGCGTAGTAATCTAGTGGCTTCCAGCGAAATTAAACCGAACAATGCTGACTACTTTGTCGGTCTATCAGCGGTATTTGTAGACCGTAAGGAGCGAGATCAAGATTCGTTTGTGTACATACGCGAACTCAAACAAGCGTTAGAACAAACCATTATCCGCAATTATCCAGGTGCGGTTTTGAGTACAGCTTTCCCCCTAGCGGGTGGCGGTGATGATCCGATTCAAATCGAGATTTTTGGTGACGACCTACAAACCCTGAGAGAGATTTCAGGTCAGGTGCAACAGGCCCTAAGAGAAATTCCAGGCACGATGGATGTTAGAGATGATTTAGGTAATCTGCGGGAAGATTACAAGTTAGTACCCAAGCGAGAAGCCCTTAATTTCTATGGCATTAGTCAGGATGAAGTGGGGTCTCAGGGGCGCTACATGATGATTGATAACGAGGTGGGTGATTTTGCCATTGGCAGTGGCGAGGAGGATCTTGAGATTCGCTTGAGTACACGCTGGCCATCGCAGCAAGGGCGCATTGGGGGCCCTTCGCGCTTAGATGAATTTGCCACGTTGCGATTTATCAATGCTGAGGGTGATACTATTTCCCCCGATGCGCTCCTGGAAGAAGTACCGGGAGCAGTCCCCTTAGCGATTACCCACCGCAACACTCAGCGCAGTGTGACAGTACTGGCAAAGGTGATTCCTGGGCAAGATTTTTATGATACGGAAATCTTGGCTGAGCTGACGCCGAAGCTGGAAGCGATGCAGTATGACTCAAAAGATAAGGAGAATTCTGAGCGTTGGCCTAATGGATATACCTATCGCTTTGGTGGGGATGCAGATACCAGCAGTGAAACATTTGGTTCTGCCGGACAGATGCTAGTGGTTGCAATCTTCCTGGTGTTTGCGGTTTTGGTACTACAGTTTGGTTCTTATACCCAGCCGCTGATTATTATTCTCACCATTCCCTTTGCC
>CALBPH010000492.1 GCA_937899365.1 uncultured Leptolyngbya sp. | reverse complement strand
GTAGACGATGTGGCAGCTTAATTCCGTTAAGAGTGGGCTACAAAATATCTCTTTAGCTGCTCTATAATCCCGACGATCCAGACCATCCACAATTACCAAAAGTTTTTGCTGCTTTTCCGCTTCTGTTGCTTGGATAATGGCATTGGCTTTACTAATAATCTCGGTCAACGCTAGGCGAATGTTCAAGCTCCTAGTACTGCCCTGTTGCAATCCAACATTGAGGGCAATTCCAGCTTCCCGAAAAAACTTAGGTAGCTCAATCTTGTCGCCTGCAGTTCCCTTGTCTTCGTAAATCACTGTCCGCAAACTGCTCAAGAGATCATTCTCAAGTTTTTGGGGCAGCTTCCAGCCCTTTTGAGTTACCGTCTCAAAAATCTTCAGCCCAATCAAAATGATAACTTCTGCATAGCCAATGTTATAGCGATTCAGCGCCGTATCGGCATCTACCCAAATTACGGTGTAGTCTACTTCAATCTGTCGTTGTAGCTTCCGTAGCTCAGTCGTTTTGCCGCTGCCCCGCTGCCCTGTCAACAGAAACTTCTCAGGTACATCGCTCAATTCCAGAGAGCTAACCAGACTCCTAACAGGGTTACCATCTCGGGCCACATAAAAGTCCCTGAGTTCTTTAGATTTGCTCAGAGGCTCATCAGGTTTAAACAGTTGATAAACAGGTTTCCAAAACTTGATATCAGTCATATCAATACCTTGAATAAATTAGACCGTGTTAGTGATAATTAGTACCTGTTAATACCATATCGACTGTGGGTACAAGTATAACTTTCCCTTTGGTCGTTTCGGTCCATACCCACAGCTTTCCCCACTACTGCCAGCCTAACATTGTGCCCTGCTCAGACCAGGCCAGACACGAAAAATCCGCTGGAGGCACCCTCCAAACCTTTGAGTAAGTCGACGGGCCTTTTGTCATAAATGCCAACAACCATCCTCAGCCGAAGAGGTCAGCAATAGAGTATCGGACCGAAATGAAATTGCCTGCATGGGAAACAGTTCCGGCTGTAGGTAAGATTTGAGAAACCTCGCCCATTGCAAAAGCACTCAATTTCTTATCGCTGTGATAACTTGAGAATGATAATCATTCTAATTTTGACTTTTCATGGTCAGTCAAGTCTCCCGTCCACAGTCCGTAACCAGCCCTAGTGATGCAGAGCAGCTAGCGCGGCTGCGTCATACCTGTGCCCATGTGTTAGCCATGGCGGTGCAAACCCTGTTCCCAGAGACGAAAGTCACCATTGGCCCCTGCACAGATACGGGGTTTTACTACGACTTTGACCGGGCTGACCCATTTACGCCTGAGGATCTAAAGCAGATCACAGCAAAAATGCGGCGGATCATTCGGACCAATCTACCGATCATTCGCGAGACAGTGGAACGGGATGACATCCGCACTGAGATTGAGCAACTGAACGAACCCTATAAGCTGGAGATTCTCGACGGCATTCCCCCCGATGAACCGATCACCCGCTACTACATCGGGTGTCCTGATCCGCTGCCAGCCACTGCAGAACCGTCTCTGTTCAACCCGCCATCAGCTAAGACCTCTGATTCCGATACTGCGGATTGCTGGTGGGACTTGTGCGCAGGCCCCCCCCTAAGCCGTACTGGCGAGCTGCACCCTAAAGCCTTTGCTTTAGAAAGTGTG
>CALBPH010000491.1 GCA_937899365.1 uncultured Leptolyngbya sp. | reverse complement strand
AGAGCAGCTATCGCATCCCAATTAAAGATCAGCTCACCCGCTATTTCAGACACTTGATGATCTAGATAAACTTGGGAAGTCTGACTAACGCTATACACCGTTTCCGTCTGCCAATCTTGGTTGGCCGTTGCCGGGATGGCCTGATTGAGGGTGCTGGTAAACACTACCGGCAGCAGCGCCCCAGGGCTGCGGTTCTGCTGACGAGCTAGCTCTCGCAGCACCTGTACCCCACTTACGGCCCGGTGCTCTAGATCGTTCCATAGCTGGGTCTGTAGTCTTTGGGCGCGGCTAACAAATGTGTCATTATCGCTGTTATTAATGGCCAATAAGAGAGAGGCGGTAAAGTCTCCCACCAGATGACTCACCTCTGGATGAACCGGCTGGCGATTGAACAGGGTAAGATTTAGCGTAAATGCAGGCTGGCGACTCCAGGTGGTGAGAACTTCTGCAAAAGTGGCTAACACCACGCCGGACGGGGTGAGATTAGCTCGGTGAGCCCGCTGTTTTAGCTGCTGCCACAGGTTCGAGTCCAGCCGACCGCTGCGCCGTTCAAACTGGGGAGATTCCACCTGGCTGGGGGCCATGGTCAAGGGCAGGTCCGGGGCGGGGGGCAGCTCCGACAGTCGCGCTTGCCAATAGTCCATGGCCTGCTGATAGGCGGTGGTTTTACGAAATGCCTGTTCTGCCAGCACATAGTCTCGGAAGCTGATGGTCAATGGCGGTAGCTGGTCGCCCCGCATCAGCTGGGCTATTTCTCGACCCAACAGTTGAAAACTCCAGGCGTCGCCAATCAACACATCAAAGCTGACATAAAACCTAACTTTGGTCTCGCTAAGCCGGGCAGCTTTTATCTGGAATAGGGGCCACTGGTCCGGAGAAAAGACCTGGTGAGACATGCGATCTCGCAGGGCGTTCAGCGCTGCTTCCCCAGGGCTATGGCGTAAATCAGTCACCGTCAAGGTGTATCTGGGCACCTGTGCTAAAATCTGTTGTTGTCCGTCAGGGTTGACCACCGCCCTCAGCATATCGTGCCGCTCGATCAGCTGATTTAGGACCTGTTCGACCTGGGCTATGGACAGACCAACTACGTCGATTTCTCGATACCCGTGGGTACCAATGTTACCCAGCTCAAAGGCCTGAGACCGACCCAGCCAGTAGGCCTGCTGAATATCCGTCAGGGGGAAAGGCAGAAGGCGCTGGGCCATATCGGCCTCTAGCTGAGGGAACTGTTCTGGTGCGATCTCTCCTATTTTTGCATCAGCCTCTATGTGAGCGGCAAATTCCGCAATCGTTGGGGCTTGAAACAATGTGCGCAGTGGGATTTTGCACCCCAGTGCTGTTTCTGCCTGGGCCACAATTTGAATTCCGAGGAGAGAATGGCCCCCAAGGGCAAAGAAATTATCTTTAATGCCGACTTGGTTTTGCTGAAGTACATCAGCCCAAATAGCCGCTAATGTGGTCTCTACCGCAGATCGAGGGGCGACATAATTGTCATGTTGTTGGGTCTCTGGCTTGGGTAAAGCACGGCGGTTAATCTTACCATTGGGTAATTGGGGCAGCGCGTCTAGTTCCATCCAGAGACTGGGAACTAAATAATTGGGTAGGGTCTTGGCTAGAGCATTTCGCAGCGTTGTCGATAAAGAGATTTCGTCCGATAGAGCTACTTTGGGCACTACGTAGGCTACCAGTACTTTCTCCGTATCGCCGTGGGCCAGCACCAGGGTATCCTGCACTGCAGCATGCTGACGTAAAGCTGTTTCTACCTCACCAATTTCAATACGAAAGCCGCGAATTTTTACCTGATGG
>CALBPH010000490.1 GCA_937899365.1 uncultured Leptolyngbya sp. | reverse complement strand
GGTAGTTTGGCAATAGTGAGGCGAGATGGAGCTTAGATTTGGCCATCGCTGATTTGGGGTATGAATCGATCTGTGGGCTCAACTAATTACCACCAGTACGATGTACTAGTGCTGAGTTGATAGCAACATACCGAGGATCAGCAGCGCCTAAATTTCTATGCAATGGCGTGTTAGCGTTAACGGCTGAATCCTGCAAAACTCTCGGGAAAAGCAGTCTGTTTTTCCCACCAGTACATTCCAGTGAAGGCCGTCTTGCAATTGAAAACTTCAATTGCAAAGCGTCAAGTTGAATGAAGCTAATTAGACCTGATTGTAATTCAATTTGTATTTTTTGATACTAACTATCAGGGACTTTGATAGTTGTCTGCGTTAGGACTGTGTATCGTAATGGCAGATGTTGGTCCTGGTTTAATGCCCTCCATCGTAGGTTTACCAGACAGCTGCAATCTTTTTTCAACTTCACCACTATGGATCTTCGGTCTGTTCAGTTTCGCTACACCGAGTCTTTAGATGCAAAGGATTTGGAGCAACTTAGCAATCTCTTTGATCATTCCGCCTTTTGGGCGACCGATCGTCGATTTGAGGACTTAGCTAAAGCCATTAGCTATAGCTGCCCCGTCGTGACAGCATGGGATGGCGAAATGTTGGTGGGTTTTGCCCGGGCCACCTCTGACGGTGTGTATCGCGCAACTATTTGGGATGTGGTCATTCACGATGACTATCAAGGAGCTGGCTTGGGCCGCAAGCTTGTGGAGACGGTCCTGGGCCATCCCCACATGAGTAGCGTGGAGCGCACCTACTTAATGACGACGAACCAGAAGCAGTTCTATGCGCGTGTCGGTTTTTCAGAAAATGCAACTACAACCATGGTGCTGATTAATCAACCCATTGATGGCAGCCTGCTTAGACAGGTTGAAGAGGTTGTTCAGTAAGACATGATAAAACGAGGTAGGTTTAGGCTTTTGGCATAGGTTAATAGAGCCGTCACTGCTATCCTTCTTCGGTCTCAATTTTTTCCTTACTATCGTCCCAGTAGGCACTGTAGGTCCACTCTTCCTTCATGCCTTTATCGATGACTTTCCAGCGATAAATTGCTTTGTCTGGATTCACCCCCACCTCAATTAACTTAGCGCCCATATAGTATTCCGTCTGTTTCTTAGTACGAGCCTTAAGAAATTCAGACTGGCTTTTGGAAATAAGCTTAGTGATATGGGCTTGGGTCGGTTTCTTTCTGGCCATGGGGAAATGTTATCTGGTGTACTTGACAATCAAGTTTCTTGATAAATCAAGGTTGTACGAAATGGAGAGTGCCGTCGACTACTAGTAGTTAGCTGGTGGCTGAGGTGGTGGGGTATCGGAGTTTTGTTCAGGATTACCATCGCTGGGTTGCGCAGGACGGAAATCCGTATAGTTGCCGTCAGTAGAGTCCATCGGACGAGGGCGTACATTCAGAGGGGGACGCTCGTTACGCGTATCTGAATTTCTAGGAGGCTGAGGCAATCCCCCCATGCTGTGACCCGCACCATTACCCGCTGTTACTGGTGAATCCAACGGACGTGGGGATGGACGCTGAGGACGATTGTTTGGAGGGGGAGACCCACCGCCGTCATAGCGGGGATTGGAGTAGAAGCTATCAGGTCGCTCAGAAGAAGTCCGAGCATCGGGGCGGCGATTGTCAGGGCGCTCGTTGGAATAATTTTCAAACCGTTGTTCCTCAGGTCGACCTGGCTGACCTGGCTGTAGTCGCGCTGGTGGGCGACGCTCATCATAGCCCGGACGTGGTTCTAAGGGACGAGGGCCGTAGCGGTCATCGTAATAACCATCACCGCGATACCCCTCTCGATTACTAGGGATTTGAGGCTGTCTTGGCCCAGAAGTATCCCAATCATCTAGCTCGGCACGATAAACCCGACGGGGTCCTTCTCGTCGGGGAGGACCCTCCCGTTCCGCAGGTCTGTTGCGATTGGATTCTCGCTTGGTAATGTCATTAATAATTAGCGTCGTTAACATGCCTACTAGCATCACCTGTTGGAAGGATGCTAATAAGGGCATGTCCAAATGCGCCATCAGGAAAATACCTGAAATCAGAAGCAGAATGGAATAAACCTTGTCGGAACTACGTTCATAGCCTGGCTTTAGCTTATCTAAAAAGAAAAGTCCAATCGCACCAAGAATAAGAATTAATCCAACCAGCAGTGGGACAGGAGTACCAAAATTCACAATTGCTTCCTCATATGATGGCGACTCTGTGCCGAAAGGGCTAACGGGCCCAAGCCAACCATAGCCACCAATTCTATCCTAGCGGGCAGCCTTTGATTTGTCTTTGGGAAATTAAAGGCAAATCAGGCTTATAGTCAATGTCTTACCAAGGACCCAGTTTGGAAAACGCTATCAGGGTTTAGCAAGGACTGCCCACTATTCCGTAGAACTGGTATGTCAAGACCATAAAAAAAGAGCACAGCCAATGCCGTACTCTCAAATCATCTGTACAAAATATTAGCCAGGAACCTGTTTCTGAAATGTGTGCGTGTCAGAATAGCAGTTACAGGCACATGCAGCCGCAGATGACTAATGTGCCACAAGCCTGACGAGAAAACCGATTTAAATTAGCTACTCGTAGGACCTATCGCTTAATTTTGTCGCGCTGGCTGATAAAGACAAGAGCAATAGTTACCGGAATAACTACAACTGCAGCGCCAGCAACCAGGCTCAACAAGAAATTAGTCAGTGATGGTGTCATAGCCTCTACTCTTTAGATTCGCAAACGTTTGTAATGCTTGGTTAATATAGTATCGAGCAACGTTAACCTTGAGAAGCCTTTTAATTTGGGCAAAAAGCGAGTTCAATATTCATTGAAACGCTAGATGCTTGATATACAAGAGTTGTCGGGTTTTTGCTGCGTTTGTAACTTAGTTTGACGTCCTCAAGAATTAGACTAAGCTTTACAATCCTTAAAGTGAATTACTCATTTGGTGAGGAAGGTTGACGATGTCAGGTATCACGGTTGGCAATTGGATTGTTGGGCCGCTGCTGGCGGTGATGACTCTCTTATTTATATTTCGGATTGTTCTAACTTGGTATCCCGAAGCAGAGTCAACTAAGTTTCCGTTCAGTTTGGTTTACTGGCCCACCGAGCCATTTCTAATCCCCGTCCGTAAGCTGGTTCCTCCATTTGGTGGTGTGGATATATCTCCCATTATTTGGGTGGCATTTATTAGTCTGCTGCGAGAGATTTTGGTGGGTCAGCAAGGATTGTTAAGGATGTTCTAACTGCGTTAGTTGGTAACCCTGCTCGCATCAGTTGAAACCTTAAGTTTCTCCTAAGGAAAGTCCACATTGTGCGATGGGTCCTAGAAATCTATGCAAAATAGAGAGGGACAACCCTTACAGGACAGACCTTTAGTGCCTTCTGCCGCTGCTGCAACGACGCTACTCAAAGCTCCCGAGCGCTTAGAGGCTAGACTCAAGGAAATTCCCCAGGAACCGGGCGTGTATTTTATGCGCGATGGGGATGAGCAAATTCTCTACATTGGTAAGTCAAAAAGCTTACGCAATCGAGTTCGTTCCTACTTTAGGGACTCAAATCACCATGCGCCGCGTATTGCGGTGATGGTGACGCAGGTGGTCGATATTGAGTTTATCGTCACTGACACCGAGGCAGAGGCCCTAGCGTTAGAAGCCAATTTAATTAAGCAGCACCAGCCCTACTTTAATGTGTTGCTTAAGGATGATAAAAAATATCCCTATCTTTGCATCACCTGGTCAGAGGCCTATCCCAGGATTTTTATTACCCGAAAGCGGCGTAAGAAGACGAAGAAGGATCGCTACTATGGCCCCTATGTCGATACGGGGCTGCTACGTCGAACGCTCCATATTTCCAAGAAAATTTTTCCGCTGCGACAGCGACGTCAGCCTTTATTTAAAGATCGACCCTGTTTGAATTACGACATTGGTCAATGTCCAGGGGTATGTCAGGAGCTGATTACGCCTGATGACTATCACAAGATTGTTCAAAAGGTGGCCATGGTTTTTCAGGGACGGGTGCAGGAGCTGGAGTCGATCTTGGCCGCTCAGATGGAAAAAGCGGCTGAAAAACTGAACTTTGAACATGCGGCTCGATTACGGGATCAAATTCGCGGGTTGCAGACCCTGAGCGCCCATCAAAAAGTGGCACTACCCGACGATACGATTTCGCGAGATGCCATTGCCCTGTCGGGAGACGATCAGCACACTTGTATTCAACTGTTTCAAATCCGGGCGGGACGCTTGGTGGGACGTTTGGGATTTGTGGCAGAAACTGAGTCGGGAACGCCGGGGCAAATTCTTCAGCGAGTGCTCGAAGAGCATTACCCGAAGGTGGATGCGGTGGAAATTCCCAGTGAAATCATGGTGCAGCATGCACTGCCCGATGCTGACATCCTGGCGGAGTTTCTCACCCAGCAGAAGGGTCGTAAGGTGACCATTGAAGTACCTCAGCGACAGACTAAAGCTGAGCTAGTGGAAATGGTGGAGCGAAACGCCCAGTATGAGCTGGCTCGCACCCAACGATTTGCCGATCGTAATAATCAGGCAATGCAGGATTTGGCTGAGATTGTGGATCTGCCGGGACAGCCAAAACGTATTGAAGGGTATGACATTTCCCACATTCAAGGGTCGGATGCGGTGGCGTCCCAGGTGGTATTTGTGGATGGTTTACCGGCAAAGCAGCACTATCGCCATTACAAGATTAAAAATCCGAAGGTTACCAGCGGTCATTCCGATGACTTTGCCAGCATGGCGGAGGTGATTCGGCGGCGATTCCGTAAGTATGCAGACGATCCATCGAAGGAACGCATTGGTAATCCAGACTGGCCCGATCTGGTGATGATTGATGGGGGTAAGGGACAGCTTTCAGCCGTTGTGGCGGTGCTCAAGGAGCTGAACTTGCTGAGTGAGTTAAATGTTGTGAGTTTGGCAAAAAAGCGCGAGGAGATCTTTTTACCTGGAGAGTCAACACCGCTGCCCACCGAGGCCGAGCAGCCTGGTGTGCAGCTATTGCGTCGTCTGCGAGATGAGGCCCACCGATTTGCGGTTAGTTTCCATCGCAAAAAGCGCACGGATCGGATGCGGCGTTCTCGACTCAGTGAAATTCCAGGGCTGGGGCACCATCGACAGAAAATGCTGTTGGCTGAGTTTCGCTCTATTGATTACATTCGTGAGGCTAGCGTAGAGCGGTTGACGGCGGTATCAGGCATTGGTCCTCAGCTAGCCCAACAGATCTATGAATACTTTCATCCAGAGTCAGCATGATGTTGGTCAGTCTTCATAACTTACGCGGCCGCGGGAGGCTTTTTGCTGACTGCGTTTAGTTTTGCTGTCGAGACGTCTTTTTTTAGCGGCTTTACTGGGTTTGGTGGGTTTGCGTTTCTTTTTGACCACCATGGCCGCCTGAATCAACTGCTGGAGCCTTGCCAACGCGTCAGTTTTATTTCGTAACTGGGTGCGATAGGCCTGGGACTTAAGATTGATGACACCGTCTTTGGTAATACGACTATCGTTTAGGGCCAGTAGGCGAGTTTTATAACGGTCTGGTAAAGATGAAGCGGGTATATCGAACCGTAGATGGATGGCGGTGGCGACTTTGTTCACGTTTTGACCGCCTGCACCTTGCGATCGCACCGCCTGCAATTCAATCTCACTATCGGGAATTGCCACCTGATTTGAAATTTTTAGCATTGCCCTGCCCTCGCTCACCTACTGTCAGCATAACCAACTAAACTAAGCACTGAAGAAGTTTTGGGCTTTGAGTTGGGCTGATCAACAGCGTTGGTCACATTGGCCGTTGTCATGTAGGGCGTTTAGAGGTGCCCGTTACCCTACCTAACCTGACGGATGCAATAGCGCTCAAAACCCATTTGCTTTCCAGCACGTCAATACCCCGTAGCAATGCCTCGACTTAATGTGCTTCAGCGTCCCCTGCGAGTAATCCCGACGCTGCTATCGGTTTACTATGCCTACATGCTTGAGTACCGTGCCGAACTCATGTTTTGGGTGCTCTCCGGTTCGTTTCCCCTAATTCTGATGGGACTGTGGCAAGAGGCCGCCCGCAGCGGACAGTTTGAGCTGAGACCCGATGAGGTCGTGCGTTATTTTCTAGCCGTTTTTGTAGTACGGCAGCTAACCGTTGTTTGGGTTATTTGGGATGTTGAGCGGGAAGTGTTCGAAGGCAGTCTATCGCCGCTGCTGCTACAGCCCTTAGACCCAGGCTGGCGTCATTTTTTGTCCCATTTGGCAGAGCGGTTGGCTAGACTTCCCTTTATTGTTGCCTTAATCGGCCTCTTTCTTTGGCTGTATCCTGCGGCTCGTCAGCAGCCGGCCCATTTCCTATGGGGGGTATTGGCCATTGGGTTGGCCTTTTGTCTACGCTTTTTAATGCAATATACCTATGCCATGGTGGCCTTTTGGGTTGAGCGGGCAACGGCCATTGAACAGTTTTCATTCTTGCTTTACACATTCTTCTCAGGCATGGTGGCTCCCCTCACCCTGTTTCCTGATGCAGTCCGTGCGGCTGTGTTTTGGACGCCGTTTCCCTATTTGATCTATGTCCCGGCCAGTCTAATCGTTGGGTTGCCCGTCAACATTGGCCACAGCATAGCCATAACAATTCTGTGGTGTGTGCTCTTTTGGGGGCTAAACCGCTGGCTATGGCGACGGGGGCTAAAACGCTACTCAGGCATGGGTGCTTAAGTAGATAAATCCAAACCATACACAGCGCACTTAAGTATATGTAGAGACGATGAATTTGACTATGTCTATACAAAGTTAATATGTAGGGTCAAGGTAATAGCTTTAAAGCAAATTTGATTCTCTTCATAGGCTCCATATCTTCACCTATTAACTTGAATTTTTCTACTAAACAAAAGCGTATATTGGCTATCTCTTAACTAACACTTTACGGACTATCCATGGGGTTCCGATTACAGTAGTAATGAGCAATTTTTCTGAGGAAACCGCTCATTTATACGGCTGATGTCTGATAGAGACAGCTTTGATTAAACGGGCTACCAAGCTCGATGATGCTCACGGGATGCTTGTTTTATCCATCTTAGAGACTGTCATTCTTTCTGGCTAAGTTTAGGTGTAATACCTAATGAGTTCAGCCTTAGTATTAAACAACTTCCTGAATTGTTTTTATGATGACTACTATTCAACTTGACGCGCGCTCTTTATCTGGTGAAGCTCTTAATTCTGTTGCCAAGCTTTCTGCTTTTCAGACTATTCAGTCCAACAGTCAAAAACTCGCTGCTGAGCAACTTAATCAGCTAGATTTAGCCGAATTAATTACTGTATGTCAGTGTCATCGTTATCCAGAACAGGCACCGTTTTCGGAACTGATGCGTCGCTACAAGTCCCACGTAGATCGTCAGCTGTACCATCTTGCGCCCGATTGGTCTGATCGGGCTGACTTGGCTCAAGAGGTTTGGATTCGCGTCTATCGCAATTTGAATCGTTTACAGTCACCTGTGAAATTTAAAGGGTGGATGAGTCGTATTACCACCAATTTGTTTTACGACGAGCTGCGCAAACGCAAGCGTCACGCCGGTACCCTGTCGCTAGATGCGCCACGTCATTTAGATGATGGTCAGGTTGATTGGGAGATCGCATCGGAAGATCCTAGTCCTGTGGACACCATGATGACCCACGAATTTTACGATCGCCTGCAGGCTGCTATTGCTGAACTGCCTGAAGTCTTTCGGACCACAATCGTTTTGCGAGAAATTCAGGGATTACCCTATGAGGAAATTGCTGAGATTACGGGGGTTTCCCTGGGAACCGTCAAGTCTCGCATCGCTCGAGCCCGCTATCGTTTGCAGGGTGAGCTCAAGCGTTATGTGGATGGTCAGCATTCTGCCTAGGGATTTTGAGGCGGCATTCGTGCCCATACAATCTTCTCGGGTTGATACGATAGAGCTGACGACGTGGAGTTGGCAGCAGTGCAGCGGTATTTAAGAGTGTTGCGGCTGTTTTGGGAAGTTGCGATCGCAGCTGAACTTGAATACCGTTTAAACTTTGTAATTGCCACCTTTAGTAGCCTCACGGCCCTAGGTGGCAATTTATTTGGGCTATTTTTGTTCTATCGAACTGGCTATGAGTTTCAAGGATGGCAGTGGCAAGAAGCCCTAGTGGTGCTAGGGGTGTTCACCATGCTGCAAGGATTCGCCGCCACATTTTTGAGCCCCAACCTCAATCGAATTGTCAAACATGTTCAGGAAGGCACCCTCGACTTTGTCCTCCTAAAACCCATTAGCTCCCAATTTTGGCTATCGGCGCGCACCATCTCGCCATGGGGATTTCCAGATTTGGTGCTGGGGGCCGCCATGGTGATCTACGCAGGCAATCAGTTAGGATTGGGGCTGGGAAATTATCTCGCTGCCGTCGGCCCCCTTGCCCTGGGCTTTATGAGTTTGTACAGCCTGTGGTTTATGTTGGGAGCCACCAGTATTTGGTTTGTCAAAATCTATAATGTCACCGAGGTGCTGCGCAGTTTCCTAGAGGCCGGGCGGTTTCCCATCGTGGCTTATCCAGCCGCCTTTCGCATCTTCTTTACCTTTGTGATTCCGGTGGCATTTTTGACAACGGTCCCAGCCCAAATCTTTCTAAATCGAATTGACTATGCCTGGCTGACTGGGGCGTGTTTGTTGGCCCTGGGGCTATTTCAACTATCGCGTTTGTTTTGGCGATTTGCCCTGCGGTTTTACACCAGCGCCTCTAGCTATTACCCTATGTGTTCCGGGCCTTTTAAGCTTAATAGAACGCTCCTATAGAACACCTCTCTAATAGGCTAGAACGACACCTCTGCGCGATGGCGATACACTATCTGAAATCACTCAGCTTCAAATGCTATGCGCCCCAACTCTTTTTCCGTTAGTCTCTTTGGGCTATTGCTATTACTAACGGCCTGCGATGGGGCGTCTCAAAACAGTCGCAGTGAAGACACGGTGTTGATTTTAGGCTCCCTGACCGGAGTGGGTCAGGAGATTGTTGAAGAGGCCTTTGCCCCGTTTACAGCTGAGACTGGGATTGAGGTGATCTACGAAGGGACTGACGCATTTACCACCGTCCTGCCAATTCGAGTGGCTGGGGGGGATGTCCCTGATCTGGCAATATTTCCACAGCCGGGCCTGATGGCGGATCTCGCGCGGGAGGGGGCCCTCACCCCCCTAGATGATGTAATGGATGTGGCCACATTGACCACGGCATTTGGCCCCGATTGGGTAAATCTGGGCGCGGTGGATGGCAACGTCTACGGTGTATGGATGCGGGCCGATCCTAAAAGTTTGGTGTGGTACAACCCCGATGCCTTTGAAACCGCAGGCTATACCATTCCAGCCAGTTGGGATGAGCTGATGACGCTCACTGAGAAAATTGCGGCTGAGGGCAACACACCCTGGTGTTTGGGTATGGACAGTGGTGATGCCACGGGCTGGGTCGGTACCGACTGGGTAGAAGATATTCTGTTACGTACAGCCGGACCTGAGATATACGACCAGTGGGTGGCCCACGAGATTCCCTTCAATGCTCCACCGGTCAAAGAGGCCGTCCAGCAGTTTGGGGAAATTGTGCGCAATGACCGCTACGTGCGTGGTGGCGTTGTTGGGGCCATCAGCACTCCCTTTGGCGATGCCCCAACTCCCCTGTTTGAGCAACCACCGGGCTGCTACCTACACCGTCAGGCCAGCTTTATTACCGATTTTTTACCTGATACCGTTGAACCGGGTCGAGATACCCAGGTATTTTTGTTGCCTGGGGAAGGATCCACAGCGCCACTCCTGACCGGTGGTCTGGTGGTCGCCATGACTAACAACACGCCAGCGGCCCAAGCTGCGATGGCCTATTTGACGACGGTGACTCCCCATGAACGTTGGGCTGCCCGTGGTTACATTAGCCCCCATCAAGACGTAGATTTGGCCCTCTACCCCAATGACGGTATCCGACAAATGGCATCGGTACTGGCCCAGGCCGAGACGATTCGATTTGATGGCTCTGACCTAATGCCAGCCGCTGTGGGCACGGGGACCTTTTGGACTGGCATGGTGGACTATGTCAGCGGTACTGACGTTGATACGGTGCTATCGACCATTGAGGCCAGTTGGCCCGAGGAATAATGGTCAGCGCTCAAGCGGTAAAGCTGCAAGTGGTGATTGTAGTACGCTTCGGTAGAGCCCAAGCACTGCATACCTAACCGGGCCATGACCCGCTGGGAACGGATATTGTCTGGGGTGGTGACGGCATAGATGGTGGGCAGCGCTAGCTCGGTAAACCCGTAGTTGAGAAGGGCGCGAGCGGCTTCAGTGGCATAGCCGTAGCCCCAACTTGCGGGACGAAAATGCCAGCCAATTTCGATCTTATCGCTGTCTGTTTTGTCACTGTTGGGCAACGGGACAAGCAGAATGCTACCGATGGCACGGTCAATTGCTGTTTCGACGACGGCCCAAATACCGAGGCGATCGGTGCGCTCACAATAGCGCTGTAGTCTCTGCTGGGTGATCAAAATTGAACTATCGGCAGCGCTATTCGATAGCCAACGGGTTACCCGTGGATCGCCGTAAATATCACAGGCCTGCTGAGCGTCGTTGAGTGGATGCCAGTTGCGGATAATGAGTCGGTCAGTGGTGAGTCGCATGGTAGAGCCGAGACGTGTAGACCCGACATTTTAGCGATGAGATTTCTCCATTGTTCAGTGAGTTTGCAAATATTTTCGATTAATCTAATGTGCCTACGGGCGATGGACCAATGACCACAATGGGTGCGAAGAGCCCTGACGATGGATCTGGGCCAACTGCTTTTCCAGACGTTTGTGCTCTATTGGGGATATGCCCAGGGTGAGATGGCGAATCTCACGGATGATGAGAGTACTGGCCAGACTGACACACAGAAAAAATCCCACAGAGCCTAGGAAGTTGTACTTTAGGCCGTAGTAAACAGAGGTCCAGGTGAAATAGTCCAACAGCAAACTGATTTCAGAACGCAGCTGCCACAGGGTTAACGGCCCCACTGTTAACCAGACGCCAACAGTGAGCCGCCACCACAGGGTAAGAGAATGTTGCCGTAGGGCTTCAATCGCTTTCTCCGTTGCCTCTGTAGCGGTACGAGTGCCGTCGATGTTTCTAGAGCCGTTGGGAGCAGTCACGTTGGGTAGTTTACGAATGTCTTCAGCTGTTGAGCTGAGGCTTACTCTGGGACAGGGGTGGACATATCTGTATTGGAGTTAGAGCCAGAACGCCACCATGCCAACAGAGTGCTGGCAATAAAGATGCTGGAATAGGCTCCTGCTAAAAAGCCGATGATCAGTGCGAGGGCAAAGAACTTAAGGGTATCTCCGCCGAAGAACACGATGGCCAACAGCGGCAACACCGTTGTCATGGTGGTGTTGATAGAACGTCCCAGGGTTTGGTTAACTGCCTCGTTAACAATTTTATCCACCCCCTGGTCGGGCATTAGTTTGAAATTCTCACGGATGCGATCGTAAATGACCACCGTATCGTTGACGGAAAAACCAACAATGGTGAGCAGTGCCACAATAAACAGACTGTCTGCTTCGTAGCCTAGGACAAGTCCCAAAATAGAGAAAATACCCAGGGTAATGACGACGTCGTGCATTAGGGCCAATAGGGCCAACAGGGCATAGTCAAACTTAAACCGGAGACTTAAATAAACGGTGATGCCAGCAAAGGCCACCAATAGGGATAATAGACCCGCGATTAAAAGCTGTTTACCGAGGGTAGGGCCGACGACGTCGATTTTGGAGGCGGTGGGGTCAACCTGGCCCAGGGTTTCTGTCAATGCCGAGCGTAGATTGGTCTGTTCATCTACATCTAGGGTCCGGGTACGGATGGCAATACCTTGCCCAGAGTTGCCCACTAATTGCAGACTGCTGCCCTCTAAGCCTTGGCCATCCAAAATCTCTCGGATGTCGGTAATTTCGATGGGATTCTCACAGGCAGCTGCCTCGCTACAGTCACGCTCTAGCTGGAGACGGGTGCCGCCGATAAAGCCTAGACCGGGTCTAACCTGGCCGTTGAACTGGGACCAGGACAACGCCATGGCTGCGATGCTAACTGCAATTAGGAGACCGGAAATGAGCCACCAGATACCCCGTTGTTTGACGACATTCAGTTTCATGATTGAGACGGTTGGGACGTAGAGGGCAGATCGGCGGCTAGGCTAGGGGCAAAGTAGCCTATCTTGCGAAATTGTGGAAAGCTGATGACAAAAAACAGCAGGTTGCGAGTACAGGTAAAGGCTGTAAACAGACTGACGGCCACCCCCACTGCTAGGGTGAGGGCAAATCCTTTGACCAGACCTGCTCCAAACCAAAACAGTGCTGCACAGGCGATAATTGTGGTGACATTACTGTCGAGAATACTGGAGAATGCCCGGTAAAACCCTGACTCCACAGAGCGGTAGAGGGTTTTGCCTGCTCGTAATTCCTCACGAGTACGTTCAAAAATCAGCACATTGGCATCTACGGCCATACCGATACTGAGGATAAACCCGGCAATGCCTGGCAGGGTCATGGTTACGCCCAAAATGTTATAGGCCGCCCAGGTTAAGAGGGCATAGACCACTAGGGCAACGTCGGCCAAAATACCGGGTAGACGATAGTAAACGGCCATAAAGATGAGCACTAACGCTAATCCTGCAATACCAGCGTAAAGACTGCGCTGAATGCTATCGCGGCCCAAGGTGGCCCCTACTGTACGGTTTTCTATGACTTCTACGGGAACGGGCAAGGCGCCGCCCCTGAGCTGGATTTCTAAGTCTCTAGCGGCATCGGCATTAAAACTACCCGAGATGGTTGCACTGTTGCCGGGAATACCTGTGGCGGCGTACTGCACATCAACGGTGGGGGCACTGATCAGCCGCTCATCTAGAAAAATGCCCAGAACCCTTCCTGTACCGGCAATGTTGCGGGTCATCTCAGTAAAAAGTGCCCCTCCTTCATTGTTAAAGTAGATGGACACTTGCCAGGATTGACCGGTGCCAAGGGGGCTTGCCAGGGCGTCTCTTAGCTTATCTCCGCCAAGTTCAGTATCTTCAAATAGTTCCAGCAACGTTTCACGGCTAGCTTGAAGGTCAGTGGTAACTTTTTCAAGTTCAGCGAGGTCCTCATCTGAAATATTGTTGTTGCCAACGGCCAGTATGCTTGCCTGTTGAACTTCTTGCTGGTTAACAATGTCTGAAATTGCCCTGAGCTCACCTTCTGTACCTGGCTTTTGGGCTCGAAACTCTAGCTGAGCTGTGCCTCCCAGTACGCGCTGGGCTTGGCCAGGATCGCTGACGCCGGGTAGCTGAATTAAGAGCTGATCTTGGCCGGAACTTTGGACAATGGCTTCGGAAACACCCAGACCATTAACCCGATTTTCGATCACCCGTTGGACCGCTTCTAACTCCCGTTCGGAGATCTGGGTGATCTGCTCATTGGTCAGTACTTGGAGAGTAAGTTGAGAACCGCCCCTCAGGTCTAACCCTAGCTGGGTGGGCAGTTGCACAATGGTAATTATGGCTGCGATCGCAAGTCCCACAATCACCACCAACATCGAGCGTTGTTTACCCATGGCCCTTCTCCGTACTATCCATACACCGGTCCTTGTGCGACTGAGCTATCCAACAGAACATCCTATTATAGGTTGCCACCCAATTAGCCCCTTGCTGTGGGCGTCAATCTATAAAAAAGCACAGAGGATGGCTACCCTCTGTGCCAGCAATATGGGCGGACAGGCTATACCCGTGCCAGCATCATTTTTTCGACAGCTTCCACAATCTGCTTAGGTTGCACAATGGTCAGACTCTCCAGTCGGCCATTGTAGGGGGTGGGAATATCCTGGGAGGATAGCCGCATCACCGGAGCATCCAGCTCATCAAAGAAGCGATCGTTAATGGAGGCGATAATTTCTGCCGCAATACCGCCGGTTTTCATGCATTCTTCCACAATGATCACCTTATGGGTCTTGCGAATCGATGCGCCAATGGTGTCATAGTCGATGGGCTTTAAAGAAATTAGGTCGATGACCTCTGGGTCAAAGCCCTGGGCTTCAATGCCTTTGACTGCCTGCAACACATGGTGACGCATGCGGGAGTAGGTGAGGATAGTTACATCCTAACCGGGGCGAACCACAACCGCCTAGTCCACCGGCCCCAGATACTCATCGCTCGGCAGCTCTACTTACACGTAATAAAGCAGCACATGCTCAAAGAAGAGGACGGGGTTTTTATCGCGAATGGCTGACTTGAGCAACCCCTTGGCGTTGTAGGGCGTAGAGCAGGCCACAATCTTTAGACCCGGTACCGCCTGAAAATAAGCCTCTAAACGCTGGGAATGCTCTGCCCCCAGCTGACGACCCACACCACCGGGGCCACGGATCACCATGGGGATATGGTAGTTGCCGCCAGAGGTGTAGGGCAGCATGCCGGCATTGTTGGCAATTTGGTTAAAGGCCAGCAGCAAAAACCCCATGTTCATGCCTTCAACAATGGGGCGCAGACCGGTCATGGCCGCACCCTCCGCCATCCCCGTAAAGCTGTTCTCAGCAATGGGGGAGTCTAGAACCCGGAGGGGGCCATATTTTTCGTAAAGACCCTTGGTAACCTTGTAGGAGCCGCCGTAGTGACCGACATCTTCTCCCAAGACAAAGACAGTTTCGTCCCTGCCCATTTCTTCATCTACGGCTTCCCGCAGGGCATTAAATAAAAGTGTTTCTGCCATTCCTGTTGATTTTCCTGTGATTTTTTAGGCGTGTGGTCTACGGACGTTACTCTTCGGCAAAAATGTAGCGACGGAGTTCGTCAGGCGAGGGCTCAGGGCTTTCCTCAGCAAACTTAACCGCATCTTCGATGTGACGCTCGATTCGCTTCTTGATAGCTTTTAGCTCGGCGTCATCGGCCAGGTTTTGCTCAATCATGTAGGCTTCCATGCGAGTTAAGGGGTCGCGGGCCTGCCACTCGTCTTTTTCGGTTTGCGATCGCAGCTCATCCGGGTCCGCCAACGAATGCCCCCGGAATCGATAGGTCAAACATTCAATCAACGTTGGGCCTTCCCCAGCGCGGGCACGGGCAACGGCTGCTTGGGCCACATCCCGCACCGCCAGCACATCCATGCCATCAACCTCGTAGCCCGGCATGCCAAATACGCTGGCCTTACGATAAATCTCAGTTTGCGATGAGGCCCGCTCATGGGCCATACCGATAGCCCACTTATTATTTTCAACTACGAACAGAATTGGCAGCTTCCACAGGACTGCCATATTCAGGCACTCAAAAAACTGACCATTGTTCGTGGTGCCATCGCCAAAGAATGCAGCAGTCACCTGATCCGCAGACGAATCACCCAGGGCATCACGACGGTAGCGCGACTGAAAGGCGGCCCCCAAGGCAACCGGAATCCCCTCACCAATAAAGGCAAAGCCCCCCAGTAGATTGTGCTCTTTAGAAAACATGTGCATCGAGCCACCCCGGCCTTTGCTACAGCCGGTTTCTTTTCCAAATAGCTCAGCCATCACGGCGTTAGCAGGCACTCCGGCACTCAAGGCATGGACATGGTCGCGATAGGTGCTGCACACATAGTCATAGGGACGCATGGACTTGATCACACCGCTCGATACGGCTTCTTGCCCGTTATAGAGATGCACAAAACCGAACATTTTGCCCCGGTAGTACATTTCGGCACACTTATCTTCAAAGTACCGACCCAGGACCATGTCCTCATATATCCTCAGGCCCTCTTGCTTATCTATCTTTGCTGAAGTCGCTTGAAATGTTGGTAATGTCCTTTCCTGAACCATTGGCTTGCTAATCGCCTCGCCGCAATACAAATTATGATTATTCCAAAAAAGTGATCAGTTCATGATCAACTTGCCATAACACAGATGGTCGTTGGCCTGATTGAGTTAAAATCGACCGAACATAATTTTAGACGACAATCTCGCTTTCCTAGCGATTGATGTTCTCTAATCTGTCCGAATATTCACTTACATTAAGCAGGCAATACTGATGAATTAATGGCTATAACTGCGGGTAATAAGTCCAATATATGAAAATTGCTACCGTGGGCAGCCTAGCAAAGCAGGTGGATTTACGGGCTTCCGCTTACGTGAAAATGCTAGCCCTAGGTAATAAGTTTAAAGCCCTAATTTCTGCGATCAATTGGCTGAAAAGTTTGATTCATTGCTGTAGGCTTTCAAATATCAGCATTTCATCGCTATTATGAATGCGGTTTTTAGTAAATGACTGTTTTAACCCGCTTAGGTAGTTTTCATACATTCATGGCCAGCGAATATTCGTTCATGTCTGTAATGACGTTCTCAAAGGTTTTATCCATCAAGTCGAAGTCAACTCGAATGCTAAGGAAGTCACTGTGCAAATTCCGCTAGATCACTATCGAATCCTGGGTTTGCCCATGCAAGCGACAGCGGAACAACTGGAGCAAGCTCACCGTGACCGGACTCTACAATTACCCCGGCGGGAGTATTCGGAGTTTGCGATTCAGTCGCGTAAGCAGCTGATTGATATGGCATATGACGCTTTGCGGGACTCTGGCAAGCGCCAGACCTACGATGCAAAGCTATTGGCAGCGGGCTCTGAACTAGTTTCTATTGAAATTTATGAAGAGCAGCTGATTGGCGCACTGCTCATTTTGCTCGAACTCGGTGAATATGAGCTGGTGATTCGTCTGGGGCGACCCTACTTGACCAGTGGCCCTAGTAATTTGGACGGGAGTTCCCAAGAAGCCCTGTCAGATGTGGTCCTCCCCCTGGGACTGGCCTGTCTGTAGCAGGGACGAGAACAGTCGCAGCAGCACCAGTACGAAAATGCGGCAGAGTCCTTAGAAACCGGTCAAGAGCTAATGATTCGGGAAAGTCTGTTTCCCGATATGCAAGCCGATATCCAAGCAGACCTCGATAAGCTAAAGCCATATCGGATTTTGGAACTGGTAGCCCGTCCCCTGGCCGATAAAGCAGCCAGAGGCCAGGGTATTACTCTGTTGAAGTCCATGCTAGCGAAGCGGGGCGGCATTGACGGTGCCAATGATGATGCCTCGGGGCTAAGCGTTGAAGATTTTCTGCGTTTTGTCCAACAGTTGCGCAGCTATCTAACCTCGGCAGAACAGCAAGATATTTTTGAGGCTGAGGCTCAACGCCCCTCATCGGTTGGTGTCTACCTGTCTGTATATGCGCTCCTGGCCAGGGGCTTTGCCAAGCATCAGCCAAATCTTGTCCGCCAAGCCAAACAGCGTCTTGCTTTATTGACCGAGCGTCAAGATGTGTATTTAGAGCAGGCCGTGTGTGCAGTGCTCCTGGGGCAGACCGAAGAAGCGACCTATGCCCTAGAGCGCAGCCACGAAAATGAGCCCATTTCGTTTATCAAGAGCCATTCTGAAGGGGCTCCCGATCTTTTGCCTGGGCTGTGTCTCTATACCGAACGCTGGCTGCAGCAGGATGTCTTTCCTTTCTTTAGGGATTTAGACCAGAGCAACGTTACCCTCAAGGACTATTTTGCCAACGAGCAGGTGCAGGCTTATCTAGAAGCGATGCCGCCCGAAGATGCGGTGCCAGCTAGCCGGTTTGGTGCAGAGTATTCAGCCCCCAAAAATTATGGCGATGCTCCCTTTGGTGCAGGCAAGCCACCCTATGGTGCAGGGCAGGCGCTGGAAATGGGTCCC